>JAPLEC010000432.1 GCA_026391515.1 Bacteroidia bacterium
GGTGCTTTACCAATCTGATAATATCCTCAGCTACAACAGGTCCGATAAGTTTATGTGCTTCCCATGCTGTCTCAAGTTCAGCGCTGCTGGTTGAATTCCGGAGTATCTCTTCTACCTGATTATCAGTCATCTCCATGTTATTTATTTTTGCTCTGAAATTCAGGTATTTTTTATTTATTTCAGTTTCCATCCTTAATCTTACACCTATAAGCGCTGTATCGACCTGTCCTCCGAGGTATAAATTGTATAACAGTTCAAGCTGACGCGCAAGCAGGGGATCCTGAACTGCATTCGATTCTTTAATTTTTTTCAGCAAAGCAAATTCTTTGGTATCAGTATATACCTTTTCAAGCTCGAATGATGCTTTTTCACTTATTTTCAGATCGGCATCTGTTCCGGTAATATTTGCATTCCATGATGTGAGAGCCATCTCCTTATAAAGAGGAATTACCTTTTCTTCATAGCTGGAAATAAAATTCTTAAGTTTGTTTTCCATTTTTTCCTGTTTTGAGAGACAGGAACATAATATTGATGCTGTCACAATTGTGACAATTAACAGAGCAGGTTTCTTCATATTTTATGATTTAAGATATGCGAAGGTAATAAAATGCGACTTTTAAATGGTCAGGTTTGAAGTAAAACTTATAAATTTGAAGATCGGTTCTGAAATAAATGTTTATTGATGGAAATTATACTTTATATAACTGGAGGGTTAATGGCTGGTGCTCTAATTGCCTGGCTGATAACGAGATACATATTCAATTCACAACTGATTGCAAAATCCGGTGAGCTGAACGATTTGAACAGGAAGAACAGCTCACTTGAAGCAAAAATTGAAGCTCAGGAAAAAAGTCTTGCCGAGGTAAAAAATGCAATGCTTAATACGTTCAAAGCAGCTGCATCGGATGCTTTGATCCAGAATAACAAGCAATTCCTTGACCTCGCAAAAACCCAGCTCGAAGCCCAGGTCAAAGATGCTGAAGGCAACCTTGATGAAAGAAAGTCGGCTATTGCAGAAATGCTCAAACCTGTCAAAGAATCGATCGATAGTTATAAGAAACGTATTGAAGATCTTGAAAAGGGATCTAAGGAGACTTTTGGACAGGTTTCTGAAATGCTTTCCAATCTTAAATCGACAAGTGCGAGCTTGCAAAAAGAGACCGGCGCACTGGTAAATGCACTGAGAAATCCCAGAGTGAGAGGCAGATGGGGTGAAATCGGACTTAAGAGGGTGGTTGAGTTCTCGGGATTATCAGAACATTGTGATTTTGTTGAGCAGGCTTACAAAGAGGGCGAAGATTCAACTATGAAGCCGGATATGATAATTAATCTTCCTGGTAACAGTCATGTTGTTGTCGATTCCAAATTGCCTCTGGATGCATATCTTGAAGCACTGGAAACAGATGATGAATCAGCACGGACAAAACTTTTCGAAAAGCATGCAAAGGATTTACGCGATCATATAAATAAATTGAGCAAAAAACAGTACTGGGCGCAATTTGAGAATTCTCCTGACTTTGTCATTTTATATATGGAGGTTGAATCTGCATTCAACGCGGCTCTGATGACTGATAAAACCCTGTTGCAGGATGCGATGAATAATAAGATCATTTTGACTACCCCCACCACACTTATTGTTGTTCTGAAGTCGGTTGCTATGTCGTGGCAGCAACATAATATTACTGAAAATGCTATGCAGATAATGGATGCCGCCATGGATTTTTATAGCAGGGTAAATGTATTTGCAGATCACTTTGATAAAGTCGGAAACGGATTGAAAAACGCCTTGAAAGGATATAATGATGCCGCAGGATCGTGGGAGAGCAGGGTTCTGCCGGCTGGGAGAAAGCTGGAACAATTAAAGGCAACAGACAATAAAGGCGTATTACCTGATATCGAGATTATTGATAAGCCGGTGCGTTCAATAAAGAAATCGGAAGAATAATTACCAGATCTTTTTACTTTAGCCTTTTCTTTTCAAAAATATTTCAGC
This sequence comes from Bacteroidia bacterium, assembly GCA_026391515.1. Lineage (GTDB taxonomy): Bacteria > Bacteroidota > Bacteroidia > Bacteroidales > VadinHA17 > LD21. The sequence continues at coordinate 1,994 of JAPLEC010000432.1, forward strand.
ACTTATCCTCATGGTAATATCTTCTGAAATTTTTTAGAAAAATCATGAAAAGAACACTTTTTATATTACTTGCAGGAGCTTTGCTTTTTTCATGTATCAGGGGTAAGAAAAGTGAGAAGGAAGCTCTTGTCATCCATGAACCTTTTTCTGGGATGAATGACAGTACTTTTCTTTTCAATGGTAACAATCTTGACGGATGGGAAATTACGAACTTTGGTCCCCAGGGACCAGTTTATGTATCCGGAGGTGAAATGATTCTGGTGATGGGTGATGGATGCACCGGTATCACATGGAAAAAAGAGTTCCCGAAAATCAATTATAAAGTCACACTGGAGGCAAAACGCGTCGCCGGAAACGATTTTTTCTGTGGGATGACATTCCCTGTAAATGATGATCCGTGTTCGCTCATAATTGGTGGATGGGGAGGTACTGTAGTAGGACTCAGCAGCATCAATAAAATGGATGCATCAGAAAATGAAACAACAACTTTACGAGTGTTTGAAACAAACCATTGGTATAAAATTTGCCTTATAGTTAAAAAAGATACTATTAAAGCCCTGATCGATGATCAAGTTGTTGTGGACTTTGCGATAGGAAATAAAAGCTTATCAATACGCCCCGAGGTAGAGCTCTCAAAGCCATTTGGAATAGCATCATGGACGACAACGGCAGCATTGAGGAATATACGGGTAGAAAAAATAAACTAAGGCAACAGGCAACGGGCGACCGGAATCGAGTAACCGGTATTTTTCCTTTTGTCAAATAATAGTTAGATTTGTTCGAATTATAAGTTCCGGCAGGTCTCTTAACCGGACAATGGTTATTTAAAAAGCTGTTGTCCCTTTATTATTCTTGACTGTCACAGTTTCGATTGTATTTCATGGAAAGATTTATTCTATTTCTTGCATTTGCTTTTTCCATTTTTTCTGAATCAGGATTATCAGGCTCTGTATCAAATAATTGCGGATCAGGATTTTTTCAGCGTGGTGCACCCGACACAATAGAAAAACAGATTCTTTTCAATGGCAGGATTTGGCGTAACCTGTATTCCTGGGTAAAAGGTGACCAGTTCCTCTTCTCCAATGAATTTTTACCGGGGAGAGTGGCGATCGGTAATAAATCTTTTGATAACGTCAGTATCAAATACGATATATTAAATGATGAAATACTGGTTTTATCAGACAAAGGAATGGTCGTACAGCTGAATAAAGAAAACATTGATTCATTCAGTCTTAATTATCATAACAGGACATTCTATTTTAAAAAACTCGGTGCTGATACTCTGAGCACTCTGACAGGTTATGTAAATGTACTTGTCGAGGACAATGTGTCACTTTATATAAAGTACAGAAAGAGTATCCTTATGCTTGCTATTGATAACAAATATGATCTTTTCAATCAGTTCCATCACATTTATATCAGGAAAAACGGGAAGCTTTATCTTATAAATAGCAAGAAAGATCTTATTAATCTTCTGAGCGAAAATGAAAAGCAAATCAGAAATTATATTAATAGCAATAAGTTAAAGGTATCCAGAAAAATACCCGACAGCTTTGTGCCTGTAGTAAAATTTTATAACGACCTGCAAAAACATAAGTAACAGAATGAAATTCAGGATATTACTACTGGTTTTGATTTTGTTCCTATCCGACAATCTGATAGCTCAGGATACCTTGAAAATAACCTGGGATTATCAGAATCTCAGCTTTAAGGAATTTGTAAAGAAAGCTGAAGATGTTTATAAAATAAGAATTTTTTATAAAGAGGAATGGGTAAATGAGCTGAAACCATCAGATATTAAGGATGTTAAGTCAGTACCTGAATTTTTTGATAAGCTGTTTAAAGATGTTTCACTTTATTATTTTATAGATGATGCCGGGAATATTATTATAACAAAGGATTTTGTCGTTAAAGCATCTGATAAGCCGTCTGATGAAGGCGATAAATATATTCCTCCGACAGATTACTATGAATCCCGGGAGAAACAGGAGGTCACGGGAAATGTGTTTATTGACATCGGAAATCCTGCTGACAAAAATAAATCCGGAACTGTTACTATTTCTGGTTATGTAACAAACAGAGACACCAGGGAACCCGTTGCAGGAGTAACTGTTTTTAACCAGCGCTTATCTGCAGGGACAATTACAAATGAATTTGGCTATTACAGTCTGATTATGCCAAGAGGTTCATGGCTGTTACAGTTTTCATTTATTGGCATGAAGGAAAAACAGATCAATCTTAATCTGTATGGAAACGGTGAGATGAACGTTGAAATGAACAATATGTTGATCCCTTTAAAAGAGACAGTCGTATCGGCTCAGAAAAACATTATGCTGCAGAGGTTTGAAACTGGTGTTGAGAAAATTAACATCACATCATTCAAGTTATTACCTACCTCAATGGGTGAATCAGATGTTATTAAAAGCTTTCTGCTAATGCCCGGAATACAATCCATTGGAGAAGGTTCTGTCGGATTTAATGTCAGGGGAGGTTCTTCAGATCAGAACCTTGTTCTCCTGTACGGAGCGCCAATCTATAATTCTTCTCATTTTTTTGGTTTCTTCTCGGCTATTAATTCCGATATAATTAAGGATGTTACAATGTACAAAGGAGGAATACCTGTACGTTATGGTGGCAGAATCTCCTCAGTACTTGATATAGGAACAACAGAGGGCGACAGGAAAGAATTTACCGGGAATGCCGGCATCAGCCCGGTTACAACGCATCTGTTGATTGAAGGACCTGTTAAAAAAGATACATGCACCTTTATTCTTACTGGTCGTACAACCTACTCAAACTGGGTATTCGGTTTAATTAATAACCCTATGCTGAAAAAAAGCAAGGCATCTTTCTATGATGTAAATGGAAAGATAACCTATGATATCAACAAGAAAAATAAGATTGACTTATCTGCATATCTGAGTCACGACGCCTTCCGTTTTTATTCTGATACAGTTTACAGTTATGGTAACACTATCTTTTCACTTAAATGGCGTCATTTTTTCAATAGCAGATTTTTTTCAGTTCTGTTATTAAATAACAGTAATTATAAGTATGAAGTATCTGCTCAAGGTTCTGTTAACGAAGGATTTACACTATCTCACAGGATTAACAGCTCAGGCTTAAAGGCTGACTTTAACTGGTACCAGGGCAGGAACGAAGTCAATTACGGACTTGATCTCACACGTTATGCAGTAATGCCCGGAAGTTATCTGCCTAAGGGCGATTCATCACTGGTTTTGGCAAAAACAATCGATAAGGAGAGAGCCCTGGAAGGTGCATTATATTTTGAAGATAAATTCATTCTTACAGATTATCTGTCTGTAAATGCAGGATTAAGATTTTCTTCATTTTTTGCTATTGGTCCGAATACGGTTCTGAAATATGATCCGGGATCTTCAAAAAGAAACTCCACAATTACAGATACAACTCAATTTAATTCATTCTATAAGGGTTATGCAGGACCTGAATTCAGGATTTCATTAAATTTAAAAACATCACCCAGGAGTTCATTCAAGCTCAATTATAACAGAACGCGACAATATATTCATCTTTTATCAAATACAACATCAATATCACCCACCGATACATGGAAACTATGCGACTATTACCTTAAGCCTCAGGTTGGCGATCAGTATGCAGCGGGATTCTACCAGATGCTTTACAGGAATAGCATTGAAGCCTCCGCTGAGATATATTTTAAGACGATAAAAAATATGGTGGATTTTAAGCGGGGGACAAACCTTATTATGGCTGAAAACATCGAACAGGATTTAGTTAATGTTAAGGGAAAAGCATATGGGATAGAACTTATGGTAAGGAAAACCGAGGGCAGAGTACGCTGGAGTGTTGGTTATACGTATGCCAGGACATTCATCAGGAGCATTGGAAAATTCAGTGACGAAATTATTAACAGAGGAGAATGGTTCCCGGCGAATTTCGATAAACCTCATGATCTGACTGCCACTTTTAACTACCTGTTTTCACGACGATTTAGTTTTTCAGCTAATTATACCTATAGCACCGGCAGGCCGATAACTTATCCCATTGCTTCATATCATCTTGATAATATGGTGCTTACGCATTATTCCGACAGGAATAAATACAGGATTCCTGATTACATGAGGCTTGATATATCGCTTAAAATAAGCGGCAACCTCAAGTCGAGGAAAATAGCCCATCCCCACTGGATCTTTTCTGTATATAATCTGCTGGGCCGACAAAATGTTTATTCAGTTTATTTCAGGAATGAAAATAACCAGATAAAAGGTTATAAGCTTTCTGTTTTTGGAAAAGCTATCCCTTCCTTAAGTTTTAATTTCGACTTTTAAGTTGTATGAGATCAATAAAGTATCTGATAATATCAATAATTTTTCTGCTGGCCGGAAGCTGTATCTCTCCATTCATTCCTGAGATTAATGAGACCCAGGAAATGCTTGTCGTTGAAGGGCTGATCACCGATCAGCCGGGGATTAATGTCGTGATGCTGTCAAGATCAGTACCTCTTAATAAAGAAAACACCTCAAATCCCTTGAAGGGATGTACTGTAACAATAAATGATGATGCCGGTAATACTTTTGCTCTTTCAGAAATTTCAGCAGGAACTTATGTTACAGATTCTTCTGAATTTAAGGGTGTTATCGGACGAAAGTATCAGTTAAAAATAAAAATAAATGACTCCTCCTCACCTAACAAAAACTATGAATCTGAACTGATTGAAATGAAACCTGTTCCTCCGATTGACAGCCTCTATTATGAAAAAGTTACACTTAAACAGCGTGAAGATCTGACCCCTGTGATGCAAGGTTGCCAGGTTTTCCTGAGCACCCACGATCAGTCAGAAATGTGCAAGTATTACAGGTGGGACTATAAAGAGACCTGGCAGTTTCAGCTTCCATACTATGTACACAATGATATATGCTGGATTTCAAATAATTCCAGTGAAATAAATATTAAAACAACTACTTCTTTATCTGAAAATCGGATTGAACAGTTTCCGATCATTTTTATCTCGAATAAAACTGACCGGTTGAATAAAAAATACAGTTTGCTGGTTCATCAGTATTCAATGAACGAAGATGAATATGATTACTGGTCCAAGCTGCAGAGCATTTCTGATGAAACCGGAAGCCTTTATGATATAACCCCTTCATCTATTATCGGCAATATTTATTGTATTGATGATCCGGGTGAACAGGTACTTGGTTATTTCAGCGTCTCGGCAAAAACATCAAAAAGGATATTTATCAAAGATTACTTTGCAGGTCTTCCTGACCTTTACCTTAAGTGCGCTACAGATACTGTGTTTAATAATGATACAATTCCTGGACTTAATCAAACGATCTGGATATTAATGTCTTTTGATTATTCAATGCCGCCTTATAAGGTTCTTACAACAAAAAAAGGCTGCGCTGACTGTACAGCGAGAGGTTCAAAAATTAAACCCGTTTTCTGGGAAGATGATTAAGATTAAGAAAACTACAACGCAATATACCGATGATTAAACTGACTAAACCGGCTATTATTATTCTTCTTTGCTCTCTGACTGCAGTAAGGATCTATGGTCAGGTTCAGGCTTCTCAATTGGATAATATTACCGGTAAATTCATAAAGTATACTCAATCTGTACAGTGGGAAGAAGTTTTTATTCATACCGACAGGGAAGAATATATTGCCGGTGAAGAGTTGTGGTTTAATGTTTATTTAATTGACAGGCAAAGAAATAAGCCATCATCCCAGAGCAGAATTGTATATTTTGAAATTCTAAATCCCGACAATCACCCTGTGGTACAGAAGCGAATTGAGATCGAAAAAGGATTCGGTCCGGGCCAGGTTATTTTACCTGACACATTAAGCTCAGGGAATTATACTCTAAGGGCTTATACAAACTGGATGAAAAATTTTCTTCCGTCAAATTGCTTCATGAAGAACATTAACATCTATAATACTTTAAACAACAGAAGTTACAGGATGAAGCCTGATAATGGAAAAAGCCCAACGGCGAAAGCCACCAGAACAGGTTCACCAGAGCTGGCAGACAAAGATTTTACCTTTACAGTCAATAAAGCTGATCCGGATAACCTGGTGCTCTCCATTATTGCTGATAATAATTTCATTTACCTGAACGGTAATGTTTGTTACCTGTTAATTAATACTCATGGTGTTATCAACTATTCAAGGTCTATCCGGATTTCCGGAATAAATACAAGTGTAATTGTACCAGTGCAATCACTCATTCCGGGTATTAATCAGATTACATTTTTCAATTCAGAAAGTCAACCAATCATTAACAAATTTATTTATACACCTGAAATTGACCCTAATAATCTGACCGTAAGCATAAGTGAAAGCCTGAATACGAGAGATCATATTTCACTTGAGATTGATTTGGAGGATGGAAAGATTTTATCATCGGATTCCGTAAATATAAGCATATCTGCAGCTCCTTGTAATGATATTCATTATTGCTCTGATGTAACTGATTATATGATCTTTGGAAGTGAATTCGGAGTTCTTCCAGATGAAATAAGGAACAGGAAAATAGAAGAGATTCCACAGGAAGAGTTGAATGATTTTTTACAGACAATAAATAGCAGATGGATCGACTGGAATAAAATTTTGTCAAATGACCTGCCTGTTTTCAAATACAAATTTGAAAACGAAAGTCATTTCATTTACGGCACGCTGTTTAACAGGAGTTCTAACTTGCCTGATGGTGAAAAATATGTATTTCTATCCACACCTGCAAAAACAGCCTCATTCCAATATGCAAAAACTGATAAAGATGGACGGTTCAGTTTCGCAATACCGATTGTGGAAGCATTGCATGAAATTATAATTCAACCGGAGGAGACTGATAGAAACAACACAATAAAAATAGAATCTCCATTTTCGGAAGAATTTCTACCGATAGAAAATCATCAGAGCTACTTAGTTAAAGAGATCCCAAAATATATTTCCAATTGGAGTATTAATTACCAGGTAAGAAAGATTTACGGATCTTCCTCTCTCGGTAATACTCTGAAACCAGCCAGATCTCTGCCTGCGATAAAGAGATTTTATGGCAAACCTGATCTGGAACTTATTATGGATGACTATATTAAGCTGCCTGTAATGCAGGAGGTTTTCTTTGAACTTATGCCGGGCGTTATACTGAAAAGCAAAAAATCGCAGTACGAATTTTCAATTCTTGATCCGGTTGAGAACAGGATTTATAATAAGCCCCCTGTCTTATTAATAGATGGAGTGGTAATTAATGATGCTTCAGTTATAGCCAACCTCGATCCGGAGATCGTTGAGAAAATTGATGCAGTTAAGGAACCTTATCTGATAGGTGATTATTTATTCTACGGTCTGGTAAATGTGATAACAAGAAAAGGAGATTTTAGCTGTGTCACACTTCCTGATTATGCAGTCAGGCTGCAATACAGGGTGGTCGATCCGGCAAATTCATTTTCGTCACCCGATTATTCCACTCAGGAAAAGAAAGAGAGCAGCCTCCCTGACTTAAGAAATACATTGTACTGGAACCCTTCTGTACAACCGGATAATAATGGAAAGATAAGTGTTGAATTCTGGGCTTCAGATTATGCCTCTGATTATGTGATTAATATACAAGGATTAACAGGAGAAGGAAGAACAATCTCATATAAAAAGGTTCTTAGAATAAAATAAATTTTCCATCTCGGTAAATTTCATTCCTTACTGATTTTGTGCTGCGATTTGTGTAAAGTCAGAAAATATTGGGTGTTTAGATTATTTTCTTTAAATTTCTTCCTTTAAATCAAATGAATTATGAAGAATGGGAATAAAACAACCCGTCGTGAGTTTATTGCCAGGACGGGATTAATATCTGCAGGTGTTGCGTTAGGAGCAACATCCCTGAAAGCTGAAAGCTACAGACGGATATCAGGTGCGAATGAAAAAATAAATATTGGCTTCATCGGACTTGGGAACAGGGGTTCTCAGCTGCTCGCTCTTTTTATGAATCAGCCCGATACACAGATCGCTGCTTTCTGCGATCTGTATGAGCCTTATATGATCCGCGACAGAAGTCTTGTCAATCCAAGGTATATAAAGGATCTTGGAGGTCAGATCCCCCGGATGGGTGAGACCTTTCCGAACAAAGTCGAACTATTTTCAGATTTTCGTAAGCTATTGGAGGATAAAGACATAGATGCTGTTGTCGTTGCAACACCCGACCACTGGCATGCAATCCAGATGATCAGTGCCGTGAGAGCCGGGAAGGATGTCTATGTCGAAAAGCCTTTGACTGCTACCATTCATGAAGGAAGGACAATGGTCAATGAACAGGCAGAAACAAAAAGAGTGGTTGCCGTCGGTTTAAACCGTCGTGGCGCCCCTGTTTACCAGAAACTTGCCAAAGATATACCTGCGGGGAAAATTGGCAAGGTCACAATTGGATCAGCTTTTCGTATTAATAATATGTATCCGAATGGCATTGGAAAAATGAAGCCTGAAGAACCGCCAAAGAATTTTAACTGGGATATGTGGCTTGGTCCGCGTGCTTACAGGCCGTATCAGTATAATATTTCACCTTACAATTTCAGATGGTGGAAAGACTACTCGTCCCAGATGGGCAACTGGGGAGTTCATTACATGGATGTAATCCGGTGGATGATGGGAGAAAAAGCTCCTGTTGCCATCAGTGCGCATGGCGGTAAATATATTGTTGATGACGACCGTACAATACCTGACACCATGCAGGTTACATTTGAATTTGCGTCGGGGGCAATAGTTAATTTTTGCATTTATGAAGCCAGTGGTGGAGGACTATTTCAGTATGGTGAGGTAGAACTCAGAGGTACTCTCGGTACTCTTTATGCAGGCGAATCCGGCTACCGGATAACTCCGACAAAAAATGGCCAGTTCCAGACATTTAAAAATGAACTTCAACCCGAGGAGTTCAATATTAAAGAATCAATTCTTGCAGATGGAAGCGGTGCAGACAGCACGGGGAACCTCGTCAGGAACTTCCTCGATTGTGTCAAATCGAGGCAAACACCTTTGTGCTCAATAGAAGATGGACACAGATCAACAAGCTTTGCACATCTAGCCAATATTGCACTCACTGTGAAAGGTCGCCTGCAGTGGGATCCTGAAAAAGAGGTATTTACAAATAACAAGGCGGCAAATAAACTTCTTCATTATAAATATCGCGAACCCTGGAAACTTTAATAATTGACTTAACTAATTCTTAAATATTCTGATATTAACCTTAATTCATATGCACAATGAAAACTAAAATTCTATTACTGGCATTGACGTTTTTGTCAATAGCTTTCACTTCATGTAAAGTAGAACCAAAGCAGGTACCTGTTCAGAAAACTGATATTTCTGAATTTTTAGGTCAATGGACAATTGATATTAAAGGCGGATCAGTCGGCTGGATTGAAGTTCGCCAGGAGAAAGACTATATTGATGCAGACATACTTTGGGTTGGCGGCAGCGTAGTACCTGTATCAAATATTTTCCTGGCTTGCGATCATACTCTGGTTATCCAGAGGTCAAATAATGTAGTTCGCTCAAAAGACGAACAAGATAATCCTGTCAGGACCGGAATAGTAACCAGCTGGCTTGAGATTGTAAAGGATGGAGAATCACATATAAAAGGGACATTGCTGAATCCACGTTCCAATGGAAAGGGAATTGATACAACCACCTTTGCCGGCACTAAGTTGCCGCCTGTTCCATCTGCTCGCGATTTG
>JAPLEC010000047.1 GCA_026391515.1 Bacteroidia bacterium
GGTATTGAAGTTGTTGGAATAACTGTATCAAAGGAACAGGTTGAACTTGGAAGAAAATTATGTGCAGGCCTTCCTGTAAGGATAGAATTGATGGATTATCGCGACATAAATAAAAAATATGACAGGATAGTCAGCGTCGGAATGATTGAACACGTTGGTTATAAGAATTACAGAATCTTTTTTAAAATAGCAAATAAGTGCCTGACCGACGATGGTTTTTTTCTGCTTCAGACAATCGGGTATACAAGATCCGAAAAAGCAATTGATCTGTGGACTGATAAATACATTTTCCCAAATGGCTTGCTCCCTTCAGTGGCCCAGCTCGGTAAAGCAACCGAAAACCTTTTTGTGATGGAAGACTGGCACAGCTTTGGCCCTGATTACGATAAAACTCTAATGGCCTGGTATGATAACTTTGCAAAAAACTGGGATAATATCAAGAATAAATATTCCGAACGTTTTTACAGGATGTGGAAATACTTTCTGCTCTCAGCGGCAGGGGCATTCAGATCAAGAAGAACTAATCAGCTATGGCAAATAGTAATGTCAAAAAATGGAATCCAAGGAGGTTATCAATCAGTGAGGTGATGGATTTTCCTTTGAAATAAACATAATTCTCCTCACATTAAATTTGTGTTAATAATTAATTGATTCTAAGGCAATTATAATAAAGGATCAACGGACACTGTTTTGTCTTCTTATCAGCCCTTCCAGATATTTTGATTTGAACTGCTTGCTGGCAACAACCTGTTTAACAGGCGGTAGCTTTAATATTACACCCAGAACCGCAGCAAGAGCCCTGTGGCTCAGCATGACCTGGTTGTCAAAGATCAGGTTATGCAGTTTGCCTCTTTCTATTGCCATCATCACAATCCTGTGAACCGAATTGACAGGAGTGATCACCCGTTCTTTTCTTGATTTAAGCTCAATAGCATTTTTGTTACAGCCGGTAAGACAGACACCGCAACCCAGACAAATATCCTGTTCCACCTTTGCTTTTTTACTCAAAGGCTTGACGGGATCATTCGAAGAGACCAGGGTCATGGCCTCAACAGGACATAACGACACACATTTACCGCACCCGTTGCAATTCTCAGCATTAATAACCGGGATAAAGCTGGTTGTATGCACAGGGTGCAGAAATCCAAACTTCCTTGCAGCAATTAAGGCTTCACAGCAGCAACCGCAGCAGTTACATATGAAATTCACTCTTTCCTTTACATTTTCTCCGAACTGAACAAGGTTGGTGTCCCTTGCTTTCTGCAAAAGATCCAGTCCTTCTGCTGCATCGACTTTTCTGGCCACGCCATGGCGAGTAAGAGAATCTGCGCTTTCGTTAAATGTCATACAGATATCCATTTCAGCATCGCAGTTCTTACCTACATGCTGCATTTTATGCCGGCAATAGCATATTCCTATCCCTATGTGGGAAGCTGTTTTAATCACTTCAGAAGCTCTCTCATAATCAAGAACATGGAGTGAATTTTCTTCTGACAGAACTCTTTCATTGACAAATACCCTTCCCAGTTGAGTCTCACCCTGTGTAAAGAGCCCTTTAATGAAATCCTCTTCAACATTCATATACTGGTAAAAGAGCTCTGCAAGGGTTTTCTGATCTATGTCGTTCCTGTATCTCATAAGCGAAAACTCAAAGAATCCGGCCATCGGAGGAGTCATGGAATAAATGACATCATTTTTATCCTCGGCATCTATTAGAATACCACGGTCAGCAAGATCGTTAAGGATTGTTCGTGCATCTTCTTCTTTCATTTTCCAGATTTTGGCAGCTTTCCGTGCATTGAACGGCTTGATTGGCAACAATGAAACAAGACCAGCCTCTTTTTCGGAAAAAAGTATCTTCAGTATCTCGAAAAGCAAATCAGAAGGCGGTGCTCCCTGAGGAAACCTGTTAATCCTTTCAGTCAGTTTGTAATAGCTACCCTGTTTAATAGTAAGATGATGTGCCATCACTTTATTTTGCTGATCTTTATTTTACTGTTCCTGATCGGCTGAGAGAATCTGCCAGCTTAAGAAGTGCTGGTAACCTGTTTTTACCATGCATACGCGTAATCAAATCAGCAGCCTCTGAAAGTTTAATTCCGACAGCAGTGACGTAAAGTGGCTGCCGGCTGTTTCCGCGGAATACTTTAACCGCGTTTGATCCCCGGAAATACTTTTTGGCTACCCCAATGACCTTTATTTTATGGTCAAGAGCCTTACACAGATGCAGACCCAGCCCTGGCTTCTCACCAAGATTCACATAGCCATCAATGATCACCGTGTCGATCTCTTCTTTGATAATTCTGAGGATTGTCATAATGCATGGCAGCTCGCGCTTGTAGAACTGACCAGGCACATAATCATCTACCCTCGGAATGTCCCTGACATATGTCCGATAAATTTTCGAATCAGAAAAACCGGAGAATACTACTGCCCCTGCTGTTGCTGACGCATCGTCCATATAGTGAACGTCAATTGCTGCAATCATTATCTCGGATTAACATATTCCCTTCT
>JAPLEC010000096.1 GCA_026391515.1 Bacteroidia bacterium
TTTATGCTGATCCCTGTCAGGTACTACAAAATATGTAAAAATGATTATGAAAACAAAGATATTGTCAACACTCAGTGAATATTCAATTACATAACCGGTAATGAACTCAAGCGCTTTTATTTTTCCAAATTCAAAATAGACAAACAGATCAAAAATAATAGCCAGAGTAATCCAGACCGAACTCCAAATAATAGCTTCTTTTAAAGGTACTTTATGAGCCTTCTTGCTGAAAACACCGAGATCAAGGGCAAGCATAAGGAAAATGAATGCATGGAATCCAATCCAGAAATAAATACTTATTCCTCCCATCATTGATAATTTCAATCTGCAAACTTATAAAAACTTATTTACCTTTACGACTCATTTATTAAAACCAGCCATGAGAAACAAAATATTATGTCTAATCATCACTATTTTGGCATTAGCTGTACCTGATCAGGCATTTTCCCAAAAGAAGCTTCAGGGAGTCAATGTAATTAAAGCTGCAGATCTTGAAAGCTATGTGACTTTCCTTGCAAATCCGCTTCTAAGAGGAAGGAAGAACGGTGAACCCGGGCTTGAAATCGCACAACAATATATCGTCTCGCAGGTCAGACTTCTTGGTCTCAAGCCAGCCAATGGCTCAAGCTATTTTCAACCATATTCAATTGTCAAAAACATTATGGATCCTGAAAAAACTATGATCCAGGTAATAGAAAAGGGGAAGGATACAGTTACTTTCAGGGAACCAATTTATCAGCTGGTTCCGACCGGACCTACTGATTTCACTCTTGACGGAGAGGTTGTATTTGCAGGATATGGCCTTAAACAGGATAAATATGGATACAACGATTTTGCGGATATCAAGACCCCTGGAAAAATTCTGATGGTAATGACAGGTGCTCCATCACAAGATGGCAAGTACGTTTTTGAAGGTACGAACTGGAAATCCTTTATGAGCATACAGATTAAACTGACTGCCCTCCTCTTCACCCAGGCTAAGGCAGTTATCTTTGTCACAGACCCAAAATCAGGAGCTTCTTCACTTGAAGAGCAAAAACCCGGCATTTCCGGTGAACTCAACTCCTCAAGAAGTCTGAAAGGTGAGAAACCACGTACCTTTCAATATCCAAACATGCCTAAAATTATGTTTGTTCACAGAGCAGTTGCTAATGAACTGCTTAAAGGAACGGGTTTTACACTTGAAGATTTACAGGAAAAAATTGATACTGATCTTAAACCCCATTCCTTTGAGATTCCTGATAAACAGCTGAAAATCTCTGAAGCAATGCTCACAAGGGAAGAGACTATGAACAATGTTGCTGCTTATGTTGAGGGCAGTGACCCTGTTCTTAAGAATGAATACATAATTTTTTCCGGACATGCAGATCATATAGGAGGTTCTGGTGATAAAATAAATGCAGGTGCCGATGATGATGCATCAGGGTGTGCAGCACTTTTATCAATGGCTGAAGCTTTCCAGAGCCTTGAGAAAAAACCGCTCAGATCAATTTTGTTCTTGTGGGTTTCCGGTGAAGAGATAGGTTTGTACGGATCTCAATCGTATGTAAACAATCCGCTCGTTCCTCTTGAAAAAACTGTTGCTGATCTCAATATGGATATGATAGGGAGAGTAAAGGGAGTTGCCGATACTACCAGCGAAACTCCAATGACAGGGCCCAATAAAGTATTTGTCATCACTGACAATCAAAGTAAAGAATTACGTCAAATTGCAGATGAGGTTGATAAAGGAAGTGTTCTGGATCTAGACTACAGTCTGAGCGGAAGAGATCATCCGCTCCAGTTATTTGCACGCAGCGATCATTTTAATTTTGTAAGAAAGGATATTCCGGTATTGTTTTTTACGACAGGATTACATACCGATTACCATACACCTGGAGATGTGATCGAGAAAATTGACTTTAAAAAAATGGAACTGGTTACACGGACCATGTACCAGATAGGATATAACGTCGCAAACAGAAAAACAAGAATTGTGGTTGACAACCCGTATAGTAAATGGTAAAAAAAATTATCAACAGGAAGAAATTCATTGCGACCTCTCTTTCCGGAATTGTCGGTATTAGTCTCATTAACAGGTCGTTAGAAATTGAAAGCTCAATTATTTCAGTAAACAGGAACATTGGCACTACCGGAATAAGCGTTACACCTGTTTGCTTTGGTGCTTCAAGGACAAATCAGGAATCATTGATACGTTATGCAATTGATAAAGGAATGAACTTCATTGATACAGGTCGTTCATACGGGAACGGGAATAATGAACGGCTTGTTGGCAGAGCAATCGAAGGAATCAGGAAAAATATTATAATCCAATCCAAAATAAGGCTCGATGCGAATGAATTGCCATCTGAAGGGAAAGGGAAAAAAGGTGCAGAAGAGATCAGAGCTGCACTTTCATCTAAGCTTGAGGCGAGTCTGAAAGCCTTGAATACCAATTATATAGATACTTTGCTTTACCATGATGCCAGCGATGAGAACCTGCTATTTCATCCGGAAACAATGAAATTCTTTTCTGAAATGAAACAATCCGCAATAATAAAAGCATGTGGATTTTCAACTCACAATGATTGTATGAATCTTCCGGCACGAAACAATTCCGAAAAATTTTACGATTTGTTTATGATTCCATTTAATCATAAAGGCTCCTTCATTCATTCCGTAACCGGCAGATATTCAGAGTGGGATCAAACCAGACTCATAAGCATTCTTAAAGAAGCCTGGGAAAAAGGTATTGGCATCATTGCTATGAAAACTTGTTCAGGCGGAGCTTACTCACCTTCTGCCGATTTAAAGCCCAGCTTCAGAGAAGCTGTCAGGTGGGTTCTGCAAAAGAAATACATCAGTTCGGCAGCAGTGGCAATGGCAAACTTTGAACAGGTTAATGAACATCTCAGGCTCCTTAATATGTCCTGAAGAATACTTTACAGTTGCCCCTGAAAATCATTTTAAAGTGAAAAAACTCCTGACCGGCACTGAATATTTTTTATCAATATCAGGAATGCCGTTGCCGTTAGTGTCCTTCATCCTGCTGAGGAACTCGAGAAGAGCAAGCCACTCCTTGCCCTCCTGAACACCTTCGAGATTATCGTTAACGTCAATAATTGCATTTTTCATTTCGGTAACCCGGTTCCCCTCAGCATCCTTTGGCACCACATTAATAAGACCGAAGCTCGTCTTCTTTATGATGCCAATAAATTCAAGCATATACGAATTTGCAGTTATTGAGTATAATGATTTGTTCTTTTTTGAGAAATCAACATTCACAGCTTTGCCGTCACGATGAATAATTTCAATCTTCTTTATTTTTTTCAGTAGACCTTTATCAGGATCATATGCGACCCTGATGCCTGAATAGTAACAATAGTTATCGGGACTCGATTTATACGCTACGAGCAAAATTTCAAGAATGCTCTTGAGTTCCTTTCCTGTGACATATAATCTTGAAAGAGGATAACCCGGCACCTCATCATATCCCGAGCCAAGTGATACCACCCTGAAAATATCCGGAGCAGTCTGAACTCCCACACAAATCTTGTCAAACAGTACACCTGCGGCGATCATGCTGACGTCTGTCCCTGCTTTGCTGTGAGCATTTATATAGGAATGAATAGCATCGGCTACAATCGGACCAAGATTACTGTTAATAAAATCCCCGCCATCATTCCCTTCAATCACAAAATCAGTCTCTGCGACAGGCTTGTCATAATCGATTCCCAACGGATCAAGAATCGACATTGAGATTCTTTTCTTCTGCTGATCAATAAGTTCATTGATCTCCCGGTCACCGGGGATCTTATCATCTACTGGGATCAACCGGTAATCATCAACGTGAAGAGTTCCTTCTTTATATGTAAGTGAGATGCGACCGACAAATTGCCCGAATTCCCCGGTTTGAATTATTGGAATGCCGTTAACCATGAGAGGCTGTTCCAGCTTTGTATGGGAGTGCCCGCCGACAATAAGGTCAATCCCTTTTACATTTTTTGCAAGCTCATAATCTTCTCCTCTCCATTCTCCGTTTTTATCTTTTGAAACTCCTGAATGGGAAATACAGATGATAATATCACATTTCTTATCCTTCAGCTCCTTTACCATTTTTTTAGCAAAAGGGATCTGTTTTGCAAATGTTATCGGCTCTGCCTTGGGTGCTAAATAGCCAGCATTCTTACCAAGGATGGAAAAGAAGCCGATCCTGATATTGTCCCTGGTTAAGATCACCTGTCTTCCCAGAATTTGCTCAGATGAAAGCTGCTCAAGATCATTATCTCCCGGATCTTTCGCGCTGAATATTGCATTGCTTGCAAGCATCGAGGGAATTTCACCATTCTCCGCCGAGGTTTTTATAATCTGTGCCAGTTTTTTGGGTCCGTAGTCAAACTCATGATTCCCCAGTCCGACAACATCATATCCCATCGACTTCATGAGTCTGAGTTGAAATCCGGTTTTAGGCTCCAGCGGAGTAAAAAGCGTTCCCATGAAAAAATCACCGGCATCAACAGCCAATGTGATTGCTGGATTTTTTTCTTTTTCATCCAGGATTATTGCTCCGATTCGTGCAAAACCGCCTATCGTTTTGTCGTCATTTACAGTGAGGGGCGTGTATCCTGATTCCGGAGAATATCCAATAATACGGGAATGCAGATCGTTGGTATGAAAAATAACAATTTTCTTTCCGGTCTGAGCGCCAAGTGCTGATGCTAAAAATAATGCCAGAAAAAGAAGCACTGTTTTTTTCATGATGATTGTATTAGTAAAACAAATCTACAAAAATTAAATTACCTCAGCTACTACAAATGTGCTTCCACCCACAAAAACCAGATCTGTTGGCAATGCTTTTGAAAATGCTGACTTAAGTGCTTTATTTACAGTAGAATAACTATCACCTTCAAGACCAAATGCAGATGCTTTTTCTTTGAGAATTTTTTCATCAAGAGCGCGTGGAACTGAAGCTTTAGTGAAATAATATTTTGCATGACCGGGGAAAAGAGGGAAGATTGAGCTTAAATCTTTGTCACTCACAAAACCAATAATTATATGTAATCCTGTCGACGGGATTCTGCTTATCTGTTTCATTACATATTCCAGTCCTTCTTTATTATGTCCGGTATCACATATTGTCAAAGGATTTCTTTTAAGTATCTGCCAACGGCCTTCCAGCCCGGTATTGATTATAACTTTCTTTATGCCGTCGAGCAGATTTTTTTCTTTTTCATCCAGGATTATTGCTCCGATTCGTGCAAAACCGCCTATCGTT
>JAPLEC010000344.1 GCA_026391515.1 Bacteroidia bacterium
TCTTCGGCAGGTTACTATTGAAAGTGCTGCCGAGGCCGATCATATTTTCTCAATGCTGATGGGAGATGAGGTTCCTCCACGAAGAGAATTCATCGAAACTCATGCTAAATACGCAAAGATTGATGCGTGAATAACCACCTCCTCCCGCCTTTGGCAGGATACTCCTCCTTTAAAAAGGAGGAGAAATGTAATTAATTAAATATCAATAATTTGGGGGTTTTTGAAAATGACAGACTTTTTTATTATCCAAAGAACTTCCTCCTTACTTCTACTGCATTATTCTGGCAAACTTCACTGCAGCCGAAGCACCTGATACATTTTTTATCATTAAGCACGACCCAATTCTCCTTCTCGTGATGCATCGCAATCGCATTGGCAGGACATACCTTAATGCATTCCATACAACCTGTGCAGTTTTTATGAATGAAAACCGGCCTTCGTTCAAGCTTCTTAAGGATTGGTAGCTTATCTTTCAGAAACTTTATAACAATATTTTCATTACCGGTAATCGGATACCTTTTAAAATCAGCCCTTATAATCGTTTGCAATTCAGGACCGTCATAAATAATTTCATTAATATCTTTCAGCCACAATCCCCGCGAGATTGAAATGGAATTTGGCGGAATATCCATAGGCTTATAACCTGCTATAGTGCTTGCAATTATATCCATTGCTACAGGATTCGTCGATCCGATAAGAACTTCCGTATTAATAGGAATTCCCTGCGCCGGACCAGGCCCTTCCATACCAATAATACCATCCATCAGGAAGAAGTGTGGAAGAACTGCTTCATTGAGATCAACCAGGAAAGTTGAAAATCTTTGTCTGTCGTAATGGAGTGCATGCTGTTTCGCTTTTGTGAAGCCGGGAACGAGACCAAGAGTATTTTTGATAGCACCGGTGAAATAGACAAGCCCGTGATTCTTGAATTTTGGGAGAGAAATTATCAGGTCAACCTCCCTGACAATTGATGCAATTTTGATTTTGCCCTTTTTAAGGGTTGTTTCATAAGGATCTATTGCGAAATCAACCCAGGTAGCTCCGGTTTTCTGACAAACCTGGTAAATTCCTGATTTTTCACTTTTAAATCCTCTTAAATGAACTGCCGGTGAATCTCCGACAAAAACAGCTGCTCCTTTTGACTGGAGGTATCTGATCATTGCCTCAACTACCACAGGATGAGTGCTTATGCATTTTGATGGATTGCTGTCGATAAGAATATTCGGTTTTATCAGGATTTTCTTGCCTGATGCTTCCGGGCCTTCGCATACTTTATATATTTCTGAAATAAGGTTAAATACTTCATGAAGATCGTATTTCCTGCATTTCCTTACCGCAACCTTTGTATTCATTGTTAATGTTAATTATTCAGAATAGTCTCTTTTAAAATCTCTTCAATTCCAGCAACAATTTTTTGCGCAGGACCTGAATAATTATTTACTATTATGCAGAATATCAGATCTTTACCTGAAATTGTCTTAATATATCCTGCATAACTTCTTACCCTGGTCATTGAACCGCTCTTTGCAACCAGTCTCGACTCAAATAAAAGATCTTTGAAATAATTTTTTAAGGTTCCTTCTTTACCTGCATCAGGCAGGGAAGCATAAAACACGCTAAAATATTTCCCTTGCCTTTTTATGAAATAAAGCAGCCTGGTCAATTCCCTTGCATTAACTGCATCCAGAGGGGAGAGTCCGCTGCCGTCTTCGATAAACATACCTTCTGTTTTGATGCCGGCTTTCTTAAGAAATTCATAAACTACTTCGACGCCGGATTCTGTTGATCCTTTAAGCCGAAAAACCTTTCCCAGCTCTTTTACCAGATGCTCAGCATATAAATTGACACTTTCATGATTCAGTACTTCAATGATATCTTTAAGAGGTGGTGAATATACTTCTTTGACTGGCTGTATATTAACGTCAATATATGATTGCTGCAACCTTGTTGTAGTAGGATTACCAGAGATAATTATTCCTGCATCTCTAAGCTTCTGGTCAACTATTTTTGCCATGATCATAGGAGGATCGGCAATTGATGCTTTAAGAACAAAATCGTCGAGATTTGCCGGGATGGTTCCTGCAAGCCAACCGTTGGTGCTGTATGGAGCAGCAAAAACATAACCTTTGTCAGCTGTACCTGCTGCAACCAGCCAGTTAGTGAACTCAAATCTGCATTCTTCCGGAAAGATGCCGGTAATGATCAGGTTTGTACTGTCACTGGATGTTTTGAAATGTATTTCGTATGTGTTGTCAAAAACTGATAAGCCATAAGCGCCGGCTCCATAGTAATTACCAGCATCTTCCCATAGCCATTTGGCAGGAACTGGCAGATAATTATAATAAGAATCATCAGTAATGACTTTACCTTCAATTTTTCTTATCCCAAGCTTTTTAATTTCTGAAATCCATGTATCGATGAACCCTTCGTAGTGCTCTTTAAAATTATTTGATCCAAGCACTGGGTCACCGCCTCCTTTAATAACAATGTCACCCTTAAGTCTGCCTGACCTTTTATTAAATGTCCCGGTATAGCCTAACAAAGTTTTGAAAGTGTAATCCGGCCCCAGCATTTCTAAAGCTGCAGAGCTCGTTAAAAGCTTCATTACCGAAGCCGGGATCAGACTTTTTCCGGCATTGTATTCAAATACTGTTCTTCCGCTATCGGATTCCAGAATAGAGAAAGATACAGCTGCATGTTCCATTGAGGAATCGGCGAGAAGCTTGTTTAAAGAAATTTCCTGTGAATATGCCAGAAAAGGGAACCAGAAAAACAATATGAATAGGATTCTGATTCTCACGGCTGTTTGCTTTTATTTTGTTCAAGAGTCGAAAGCAAACCGCAGGCTGCCTGTATATCTTCACCTCTGGAAGCTCTGATAGTTGTAAGTATCCCCTTTGCATTCAAAGCCTCCTTGAAATTTATTATGGCTTGATTATCAGGACTTTGGAATTCAGATCCGGGAATGGGATGAAACTTTATGAGATTTATCCGGCATTTTATTCCGTCCAGGATACGGGCAAGCTCTTTAATATGCTTAGGGGTATCGTTCAAACCTTTAAAAAGAATATATTCAAACGATACCCTTCTCTGGTTGTTGAAATCAAAATCTCTGATAATATCAAGGATCTCTTTGACAGAGTTAGTTCTCTGAATTGGCATAAGCATCCTTCTTTCTTCATCAAATGGTGAATGAAGGCTGACTGCAAGATGACACCGGCTTTTTTCCAGGAACTCTTTTATGGTTTTTTTCAGTCCGACAGTGCTCACAGTTATTCTTGTCGGACTCCATCCATAGCCCCATTCGCTCGCAAGAATTTCGAGGCTCTTGAGAACTTCTTCAATGTTATCGAGAGGTTCGCCCATACCCATGAAAACCATATTAGTCATCTTATTGAATTCAGGAAGACTTCTGAACTGGTTCAGAATTTCATTTGATGAAAGGTTCCCCTGGAATCCCTGTTTACCTGTCATGCAAAACAGACAACCCATTTTGCATCCGGCCTGTGTTGATACACATATTGTCGACCTGTCATCATCGGGAATATAAGCTGTTTCTATATATTTGTCATCCAGTACTTTATAAAGATATTTTTTTGTTCCGTCAGTGCTCTCTGCAGATTTTATCGGAGCTGATAATCCGATTTCATAATCTGTCGAAAGCACCTCTCTCATCTTTTTCGACAGGTTAGTCATCTCGTCAACTGAAAATATCTCTTTCTTATATAACCAGTCGGCAATCTGTTTTGCAGCAAAACCCGGCAATCTGACGCGTTTTGTAACTGCTATCAGTTCATTAAGTGTTTTTCCGTATAGTTTTTCTTTTTGCATTTACATCCCCCTGCCCCCTTCAAAGGGGGAATTTTTTATATCTCCCTGAATCATGCTATGTCTTGTAATTCTATCGTCTGTTGCCTGTCACCAGTTGCCTTTATGCCTTTACGCCTTTAATTAAATCCATACCCTGCCTTTTGAAGGTCCTTTACTGATTTAAATGGTTTTGGTGGTGTCAGGTACTTATTCAGGTGGTTATAGATTTTCATTCTTATCTCTTTTGCTTCTTTATAATCCATCCTGTCGAAAGAATGACCGCCGGGCATATTTTCAAATATTTCGTAGGAGAAATTGCTCTTACCTTCGGCCTTCAGAGATTTAATCAGGTGTTCGACTTCAAGTACATTAACATCTTCATCATTGGTATTTGTATGAATGAGAAGAGGAGTGTTCTGGTATTTATCGGTCTGCCAGGCCGGAGATCTTTTCCGGTATTCTGCAACATTTTGATCAGCCGGCTTACCGATGGCAGCCTGTTCTGAAAACAGATCGCGGTATTCCTGATCCTTATATCCCATACGGGCTATCAGGTCGCTCACCGGCACTCCGGTAAATGCTACTTTATAGTTTTGCGGGTAGGTAAAAATGTCAAAAAGAGCAATATAACCACCATGACTCCAGCCAACTATGCCCACTCTGTCTTTATCGACAATAGTATAGTTATCTATCATATACTGGCGACTTGCATCGACATCCTGAACTTCAAGACCCCCATAATCAATATTATTGTACATGGCAGCGCCGTAACCCGTTGATCCACGGTATTCAGGGGCTGTAACGATATACCCCTGTGATACCATTTCCCTGACGATATGGGTGTGATATGTCGTAAAATCGGCATGAACTCCTCCATGTGGAAAAACCAGGAGAGGATATTTTTTCCCGGGATCGGCATCTTTTGGAATAAATATATATGTCCAGAATTTTACAGGATTTCCGGCTCCCTGTCCTGTTGGATTCTTCTCTTTTGCAAGTGGAGGGCCGGTGATATAAACCTTATCAATAAAAGCAATATCGCCAACCTTATTGTACCACTGAACATCGTCGATTTCCTTCTGCAGAACATCAAACCGGTGACTCAGATCATCAATATTGGTATTGACCTTATTAATTGCATTCATCAGCTCTATAGTTCCTGGTTGACAATACAGATTTAAAGAGCTGAATAGCAAAGAAATAACAGTACAGAGAATTAGCTTTTTCATGTTAATTTATGAATTATTTTATGAGATATCTTAACATTCTTTAATCCACCCTTATCCCCTACATGGAGGGGATTTTTTCTGTATTGCACCTTGAACCTTGAACCCTTCCTTCTCCGCCAGTTGGCTGATTCGGCAGGCAAGCTTGAACCTTGTACCTTTATCCCATTAAACCTTAATATTTCCTTCAAACACAAACGTTGCCGGACCAGATAACCAGATGTTGGTCACTTTTTCATTTTTGATATCGAACTCAACTTTCAGATTTCCTCCCCTTGTCCTGACATTAACCGGTCCAGCGCCAAAATATCCTGCCAGAACTGAAGCAATGGCAGAGGCAGTGACACCGGTACCACATGCTAATGTCTCTTCTTCAACTCCTCTTTCAAATGTTCTGATATAGAGTCCATTATCAATAACCTGTACAAAATTCACATTGGTTCCTCCGGGAGCAAACTCCTTTGACCACCGGAGCCTTTTTCCTTCTTCAGCCACATTGACTTTATCGGCATCATCTTTGAAAACAATATAATGGGGTGATCCTGTATTTATAAAATAACTTCCGTTTACAATCCTGAATTCATTTACATTTCCCATTTGCAGACGTACTGAATCATTATCTACTGTTGCTTCATGAAGTCCGTCGTAAGCAAGAAATTTTTGATTTTGTCCGGCAATTCCTGATTTCATTGCAAAATGGGCACTACATCTTCCTCCGTTTCCACACATGGATCCGAGTTTACCATCAGAATTGAAATATTTCATCTCATAATCAGCCATGGTGCAACCGGAGATAAGAATAAGCCCGTCTGCGCCAATGCCAAAACGGCGGTCGCACAATTTGTTAATAAGTTTTGAATCCGACGGATTAATTTCTCCCTCACGGTTGTCTATGATAATGAAATCGTTACCTGCACCCTGATATTTGTTAAAAGATATATTCATCACTGTTAAATTGAAGTTAATTCTGCGTAATATGTTGAAGATCATTGAAAAAAAGCATGATCTTTGTGAAACAAAAACGTCAGAAAACGGTTGTAAAGATATGAACTTTTATCAAGGCATAATATTTGATGACCGCTGACAAATCAAATCAATTGATAATTTAAAAAGGATTATTATGAAAGGAAAGTATTTATTAGGTGGATTGTTAATGGCTCTTCTCGGAGCAGCAATTGCTTTATTCGCATATACAACTTTAATTGAGAAGCCGGCTGCTGTTGTAACCCGCGACAGTTCAAAAATTGAGATTCCTGCAACTCAGGCAGTTCTTACTTCTTTCCAGATACCGGATGGCCAGGTCGATTTTACCTATGCTGCTGAACAGACTGTGCATGCAGTAGTTCATGTTAAAGTGAAAGCTATGGTTTCGCAGCCTGAAAATCCTATATTGGAATTTTTCTATGGCAACCGTTACGAAAGCAGACCAAGGGAAGTTTCCGGGTACGGATCCGGAGTGATTATTTCACCTGACGGTTATATAATAACCAATAATCATGTAGTTGAAGATGCTGAAAACATTGAGGTTACCCTTAATGATAACAGGAAATTCACTGCACAGGTTATCGGGCGCGATCCGAGTACGGATATTGCTCTCATAAAAATTAAAGCTGACAACCTGGCATATATAAAATATGGTGATTCAGAGAAACTCAGAGTTGGAGAATGGGTTCTCGCTGTCGGAAATCCATTCGACCTTACATCAACAGTAACTGCCGGAATAGTAAGTGCAAAAGGAAGAAATCTCGGGCTTATTAACAGTGATTACCCGTTAGAGTCATATATCCAGACTGATGCTGCTGTCAACATGGGTAACAGCGGTGGAGCACTTGTTGATACACAGGGTTTGCTGGTCGGCATAACATCTGCCTTATCATCACCAAGCGGAATGTATATAGGTAACTCTTTTGCCATACCGGTTACTATTGTAAAAAAAGTCATTGATGATATAAGACAATTTGGAGAGGTTCAAAGAGCCATAATTGGCGTACATATCGCTGAAGTAACAGCTGAAGATGCTGAGAAACAGAACCTTAAAGAAGTAAAAGGTGCATTAATAACTGAAGTGCTGGATAATGGCTCGGCTGCCGATGCCAACCTTAAGAAGAATGACGTGATAGTTAAACTTGATAATATTCCGGTAAATACGGTCTCTGAACTTCAGGAGCAGGTTGGAAAACACCGTCCGGGTGACAAAGTTTCTGTTACTTACATAAGAAACGGGAATGAGAATACAGTTCCGGTTACTTTGAAGAATATTGCAAATAATACTAATGTCATCACCCCTGGTATGGGTATCGGCGTCGTTTACGGTGCAAGGTTGGAGACACTAAGTTCAAATGACAAGCGATTGTATAATGTCGATTATGGTACAAAAATCATTGAACTGGGTGACGGCAGATTTAAAGATATTGGACTGAAAAAGGGAACAATTATCCTCAGTATAAATGGAAAGAAAGTCAGGAATGCTGAAGATATTCGTACAGCTACCAATAATGAAAACAGCCTGAAATCCATAGAAGGCTATTATTCAGACGGCACCCATTTCGACTATAAATATGGATATTAAGCTGGTATAATATTCAAATCCTTATAAATCAGTGGATTGTAATAAACCCACTGATTATACAACAATACCAGATATATTTTGTTATTACATATAATAGCATTATCTTTGCGAAAATTTTTTAAATCCCTATGAGACAGTTAAAGATTACCAAATCTATCACAAACAGGGAGAGTGCTTCACTCGATAAATATCTGCAGGAAATTGGTAAAGAAGAGTTGATTTCAGTAGAAGAAGAAGTTGAACTGGCTCAACGGATCAAGAAGGGAGACAGGACAGCTCTTGAAAAACTCACCAAGGCAAATCTGCGTTTCGTAGTTTCTGTTGCAAAACAGTATCAGAACCAGGGGCTCAGCCTCCCGGACCTTATTAATGAAGGGAATCTCGGGCTTATAAAAGCTGCTGAAAAATTTGATGAAACAAGAGGATTTAAGTTCATTTCATATGCCGTATGGTGGATAAGACAATCTATTCTCCAGGCTCTGGCCGAACAATCGAGAATAGTCAGATTACCGCTTAACCAGGTAGGCTCGCTTAATAAGATTAATAAAGCTTTCTCCAAGTTTGAGCAGGAGAATGAGCGTACTCCTTCACCGGAAGAGCTTGCAGATGTTCTTGAACTTCCGAAGGAGAAAGTGACTGATACTCTTAAAGTTTCAGGCAGACACGTTTCCGTGGATGCTCCATTCATTGAAGGAGAAGATAACAGTCTCCTCGATGTCCTTACGAATTCCGACTCACCAGTCGCAGATAAGCTTCTGATGGACGAGTCTCTGTCGAGGGAAATTTACAGGGCTCTAGCTACTCTTACCGAAAGAGAGAGAGATATTATCCGTTTCTTTTTTGGAATAGGTTGCCAGGAGATGACCCTTGAGGAGATTGGCGAAAAATTCGGACTTACCCGCGAAAGAGTACGTCAGATAAAAGAAAAAGCTATCAGACGGTTACGACATACCTCCAGAAGCAGACTGCTTAAAGGATATCTAGGATAATTTTCAAAGTGGATTTTATGAAAAAATGAGCCCCGGAGAGGCTCATTTTTTTTATGCCTGCATAGAAAATAGCAGGCCGGGGGAAAATTATCCTTAAAAATAAAAAGATTTTTTTGGATTTTTATGAAAATTGGAATAATGATAAAAAAAAATCGAAAATTAACATGTGTGCTCATTTTTTAAGTAGGTTTGTTTTGATTCTTGATCCCTTTATCACGACGAAATCAAAGACTTAGCCAAGCTACGATGAAATTACGAAATCACGCACCTTAGCAAAGCGAAGTTTATAACTTCGCCGAGCTGTTCTGTCAAAAAAACGAAATCACAGACATCAACAGATACTAAGTTGGTTTCTATCTGTAAGTATACCAGGGAAGAACTAAAACCTGAATATCAATAGGTGCATCTAAAGAAGCATAATTTCGTGCACTTGAATATAAATAATCCTCTGGATTTCTGACAATTCCAGCTCTTACTGGATTTTCATGTATATAATCAATTTTTTCTCTGATAAATTCATTGCTATAAAGTAAAACAGCATGGTTTTCATGTGTCCAGACCTGATACACTTCATTACGGGTATGTTGTGAAGCCCTAAATTTGAATCTGTTCAATAACCAGTCCTTTCGGCTTTCATTAACTTCTAATAATGTATTGATAATCCTCTTACTGGTAAATTTCTTAATATCTCTGATTGCTGAACTTAATTGACCTGTTGAACTGTGAGCAATCAAATGAACATGGTTCGACATGATAACATATGCAAAAAGATCAAATCCTTTATTCTCAATTGAATATTTAAAACTGTCTATAATAATATCCTTGTAAACCTTTCTTGTAAAAACATCAAGCCAATCAATAATCTGGAAAGTAAGGAAGTACAATGCATCCTGATCTTTAATTTGATATCCGGTTGTCATATAGCACTAATTTTGAACGAGACAATCTTGACTTCTAATTTACACAAAAAGAAACAATATCTAAATATCAATTTTATTGAATTATAAGAAATCTATCAGAACTATTTGCTAAGCGAAGTTTGTAACTTCGCTTGATTTAAATGTAGTCTCAGACTACACTTTACCACCGCGAAGTCACAGACTTCGCCGAGCTGTAAATAATAAAAAAAAATCGAAAATTAACATGTGTGCTCATTTTTTAAGTAGGTTTGTTTTGATTCTTGATCTTCGAACTCTACCCTGAATGGATTTTAAACTCATATCGGATTTTGTCCCAACCGGCGACCAGCCTGAAGCTATTGAACAGCTTGTCGATGGACTGAAAAAAGGAGTTCCTTTTCAGACGCTGCTTGGGGTTACAGGTTCAGGGAAGACATTTACTATTGCCAATGTAATTGAAAAGGTAAACCGACCGGTGCTTGTTCTGAGTCATAATAAGACTCTTGCCGCTCAGCTTTATGGAGAATTCCGGCAATTCTTCCCGGAAAACAGTGTCGAATATTTCGTATCATATTATGATTATTACCAGCCGGAAGCATATTTGCCTGTTTCAGATACTTATATTGAAAAAGACCTCTCAATAAATGAAGACATCGAAAAACTCCGGTTAAGCGCCACTTCATCCCTGCTTTCAGGCCGTAAAGATGTTATAGTAGTTTCTTCTGTATCCTGTATTTACGGCATTGGCAATCCTGATGATTTTCATTCAAATACAGTGCAGGTGGTAAAAGGCCAGAATATCGCCAGAAATCAATTTCTCAGGAAGCTGGTTGACAGCCTTTATTCACGCAATGAACTTGAATTCAGACATGGTACTTTCAGAGTAAGGGGAGATACAGTCGATATTTACCCTGCTTATGCTGATATAGCTGTCCGTATAGTCTTTTTTGGTGACCAGGTCGAAGAGATATATACATTTGATCCGGTAAGCGGGAACCGGTTGGAAATCCTGAATGAGTACATAATTTATCCTGCAAATATTTTTGTTACCACACGAGACAGAATTAACCAGGCAATCAGCCAGATACAGGATGACCTCGTCCGCCAGGTGACCCATTTCAATGATATCGGGAAAAAGGAAGAAGCAAAAAGACTTGAACAAAGGGTCTTATATGATCTTGAAATGATAAAAGAGCTTGGCTATTGCAGCGGCATCGAAAACTATTCCCGCTATTTTGACGGACGGAAATCAGGAACAAGACCTTTCTGTCTTCTTGATTATTTTCCTGATGATTTCATAACAATTATTGATGAAAGCCATGCAAGCATTCCCCAGATCAGGGGAATGTACGGAGGTGATCATTCACGTAAGCAGACACTCGTCGAATATGGATTCAGACTCCCGGCTGCACTTGATAACAGACCGATGCGAATCGAAGAGTTTGAAGCTCTCACAGGTCAGATAATCTTTGTCAGTGCTACTCCGGCTGATTATGAACTCGAAAAAAGCGAAGGTGTATTTGTTGATCAGGTAATCCGACCAACAGGACTCCTCGATCCGTCGATTGAAGTGAGACCCAGCCTTAACCAGATCGACAACCTGATAGATGAGATAAGGGAGAGAGCAAAGGCAGGAGAGAGAACACTCGTCACTACGATCACCAAGCGAATGGCCGAAGAGTTATCCTCTTACTTCCTTAGATTTGACATAAGGTGCCGGTATATTCATTCCGATATTGATACCATTGAGCGTATTGAAATAATGGAGGGGCTGAGGACAGGAGCATTCGATGTACTCGTCGGTGTCAACCTCCTGAGGGAAGGTCTTGATCTGCCGGAGGTTTCGCTTGTTGCAATACTTGATGCAGATAAAGAAGGATTTTTAAGATCTTCACGATCGTTGACTCAAACTGCCGGAAGAGCTGCCAGAAACCTTAATGGTAAGGTCATTATGTATGCTGATACGATTACGGGCAGTATGCAAATGACTATCAATGAAACAAACAGACGCAGAGATAAACAATTAAGATACAATGAAGCAATGGGGATAATCCCGTCCCAGATAGTCAGGAAAACAGGATCCATACTGATAGGTCTGAGCAAGAAAGGTGTTGCTGTAAAAGCCTACATCGAACCTGAACGACCTGATATTGCAGCAGATCCTGTGGTCAAATATATGAACCGCGAGGCTCTTGAAAAGGCAATAGAAAAATCAAGGAAAAGCATGGAGAAAGCAGCTTCTGAACTTAATTTTATCGAAGCTGCCAGATTTAGAGATGAGATGTCTGCCTTGCAAAAACTGCTTAAAAATAGGAGTTAGCAGTTGGCAGTGAGCAATTGGCAATTATTACAATTTTTGCCAACTGCTTTTTGCTGATTGCCAACTATGTTCTAAACAAATGAACCGAACACTAATTCTGAAGATATGCAGCCCAATCGCTTTTTGAGGAATCAGTTGTTACCGTACCGGTCATTTTTGATCCATCTACTGATCCTTTATATAATGCTTCTCCGATTCTGAAAGTAATTTCATTTCCTTTAAGCCGGCCGTCTGTAATTGAAGACGATTTCCCATTCGTCAGGAGTGTGCCATGGATCATCTGGAATTCCTGTTTTAGTGAAAGCTCATCTTGTCCAAGTTTCCATGTCCCGTCAACTTTGGAAGGTACAATCCATAACAGTGCTGTGTTCCAGCTATCCCAGTTTTCATCCGTGGAAACTTCATAATCGGGTACCCATTCACCCATCGTAAAGGTATTTGATACAATCCGGGTTCCGGGTTTAAGGTCAAACAGCCGTGGTCTTAGCTTCAAATTGATCTCAGGAAGCAGAAACATTGTTATCACTGTCGCTTTTAACAGGTCACACTCAAAAAGATCACCCTGAATAAATTCTGTTTTGTCGCTCACTCCGTCAATCTCGGCATTTCTTTTTGAAAGCGCTACCATGTCGGGATTATACTCTATGCCAAGGGCATGTGCGCCTATTTTAGCTGCAGCAATTACGGTGCGTCCGTCGCCTGATCCTAGATCTATAACATAATCATCCGGAGTGACTTTCGCAATCGACAACATTAAACTGACTAGCTCCGGCGGTGTGGGAACCCAAACGACATCTTTCCCTTTCTGACCTACTTCCGGAATAAATCCGTTATTTCCCTTGATATCCTGTGCCGGAAGACATTCGGAAAATATAAATAGTAACAGTACTGAAAGTGAGCGGCTAATAATATTTGTAGGCTTCATTTATTTATCCTTTTTGAAAATTGATGTGTCAGTTTTTCTGTTTTCTTACTATCCCATGCACGTAGTTTGATATTGCTATACAGGATGTCAGTCCGGGAGATTCCATTCCGATAAGGTTAATAAATCCCTGATACCCTCTGCTGCTCTCTTCCATAATATAGAAATCCCTGATTTGCTCACCCGGTTTCTGTGTTTTGGGTCTGATACCTGCCATCTCAGGAACTATATCATCAAATTCAAGAAAGGGAAGGAATTTCTTTGCAGATTTCCAGAAAGCTTCCTGTTTTCCGGGATTGACTTTATAATCATAAACATTTGATTCAAGGTATGTTACATCGGGTCCGAGCTTTACTCCTCCTCCCATATCTATTGTGACATGTATTCCTATTCCTTCCATATTTTTATGAGGAACCGGATAAACAAGCCTGCTTATGAGCTTGTTTTTTGGCGGATTCACTTTGAAATATTCCCCCTTACAAAATTGGATAGTCAGCTTATCGTCCTTTATGCCTGTCATTTCGGAAATTTTATCGGAGGTTAAACCGGCTGAATTGATGATGGTACCTGCTGTAAACCTGTAATGATTGTTATCAGCGTCAAGAAGTGTTATCTCATACCCTTTATCTATTTTATTAATACCTTTCACTTCACTGCCATATACGATCTCTCCTCCATTATTAAGTGTGTTAGTTTCAAGACGTTTCATAAGGGAGTGAGTATCCACGATTCCGGTTGTAGGAGAGTAGAGGGCTTTTAATGCGAAGATGTTTGGTTCAAGTTCAGCAACCTGATTCTGATCCAAAACTGCCAGGTCAACTCCATTTTTACCTGCTGTAATCTTAATGCCCTCAATAACAGCAATCTCTTCTTTACTGGTTGCAACTATCAGCTTACCGCAATTCTTAAAAGGTATATCGTACTTTTTGCAATAATCATAGAGAAGAGCTTTCCCCTCGACGCATAATCTTGCTTTAAAACTTCCTTCCGGATAATAGATACCGGCATGAATTACTTCGCTGTTCCGGCTGCTGATCTCCTGACCAAAAGTCGGATGTTTTTCAATCAGGTAAACGTTTCTGAAATCTTGTGAAATTTTTTCCGCTATTGCCAGTCCAATAACTCCTGCTCCGATAATAGTTATATCAGTGTCCACTTTCAAACCTGATTTAAAGTATAATAAAACCTCTTACAGAATCATTCCCGGATGATCCTGGAAATATCTAAACTTCCAAAAATAAATGAAAAAGCTAATTCAGCTCAACAACAACAGCTTATTCTTTCTTACACTGACATCTGAAAAGAAAAACAAACAGAGCAATAGTTATCAGAAAGAAACTGTTGGCAACATGAAAATAATTCACAACATGCTGAATAGGCAGAATACTCTTGCCGATGAGTCCTGAGATCACTCCCAGCAGGATAATGAGAACTCCAATACAGGCTGAAGTCCATGCAATCCAGTTTAGTGCCTTCATAATAATAGTTTTTAGTTAATAACTCTATGCCATTCTTCAATCAAAGATATTAATAAACAATATACTTGTCAAGCAGTTCCTTCATTAATTAAGATCAGTTTTCAGAAGAAAAATTGGCATGAAGATTGCGTCACCGGAATTATTAAGTGAAAAAAATTAACTTTAAGGCTTTATTCAGATCGTAAGAATGAAGAGATCAGGAATTCATATCTTGTATTTTGTAATAATCTTATTTATAGTTAGTTGCAATGAAGATGTAAAAATTGACAGGCTTGCGCTGGTGTCACGGCACAACATCAGTGACACTATTATTGATAGTTTGAATTCATTGTCAGTCGGAAATGGTCAATTTGCTTTTACTGTCGATGTTACGGGTTTACAAACATTTCCTGAATTTTATTCAAAAGGTATTTCACTGGGGACTATGTCGAACTGGGGATGGCACACGGAGGGAAACCCGGAAAATTATAATTTGTCAGATGTTTACAGGTCATACAAGGTGCATGGAAGAGACGTGGAATATGTCCACCAGTTCAGGGGAGGTGAAGAGGGCAGGAGAGCTGCCGCTACTGACTGGCTAAGGGCTAACCCACATCGTATACACCTGGGAATGATTGGTTTACAGGTGATTAAAAAAGATGGGACAGAAATAACAATCAATGATATCAATAATAATCTGCAGGTTTTAAATCTTTGGACAGGGACTATTGAAAGCAGCTTTACTATTGAAGGAATCCCGGTACATGTTATTACTGTCTGTCACCCCACCCGGGATATGATTTCAGCAAAAATTACCTCCAGGCTGATCGGCGAAAAAAGATTAAAAATAAGGATAAACTTTCCACTGGGGACCTCTTTGCCAAATGGTTATGATTTCAATTCACCCGGGAAGCACACTACAAAAATAATTACAGAAAATGCTGAGGAAACCCTTTTTGAAAGGAGCCAGGATAGTGATCAATACTATGTTAAAGTATTACATAAAAATGGTGTTCTGGAGGAAGCAGCACAGCATTTATATTATGTTGAACCAAATCCTGCTGATTCAGTATTTGAGTTTTCTTGTGATTTTAGCAAGACTCCCATTAATAATGAACTGGATGATTTTTCACAAACTGAAGAAGCAGGCAAAACGAGCTGGGAAAACTTTTGGATGAGCGGAGGAGCAATCGATTTCTCAGGTTGTACTGATACACGTGCTTCTGAACTGGAAAGAAGGGTTGTACTTTCGCGATACCTTACACGGATCCAGTGCAGCGGCTCTTTACCTCCGGCAGAAACAGGATTGACCTATAACAGCTGGTTTGGTAAATTCCATCTAGAAATGCACTGGTGGCATGCAACTCATTTTGCCCTCTGGCAGCATGAGGAGATCCTGGAAAAACAGATGCAATATTATTTTAATATTTTTGAAAATGCCCGTCATACTGCTCAGCATCAGGGGTATAGTGGAGCAAGATGGCCCAAGATGACTGATCCGGAAGGGAGAGAAAGTCCAAGCACAGTCGGTACTTACCTTATCTGGCAACAGCCACATCCCATATTTTTTGCTGAACTGCTCTACAGAAACACAAAAAATAAGGAAGAGGTTCTAAATAAATATAAGGATTTAGTGTTTGAGACCGCTGAATTCATGGCATCTTATGCATGGTACGACAGTACGAACAACCGATACATCTTGGGTCCGATTTTGATTCCAGCACAGGAGAGCCTGAATAAAGAAACAACGATAAATCCGACTTTTGAACTTGTTTACTGGTACTGGGGACTTAAAACAGCTATGGAATGGCAAAAACGACTTGGACAGGAGATCAATCCACTGTGGGTTAACGTGACAAAAAAGATTTCAAAGCTGCCGGTTCAGAATGGTTTATATCTTTGTTCTGAAGATACGAAAGACTCATATCAGAATCCTCGGTATATGAGCGACCACCCAATAGTATCGGGGATATCAGGAGTGCTGCCTGAAACAAAACTGGTTGATAATAAGGTACTTGGAAATTCACTGGACACGATTATGAAAAAATGGAACTGGAGATCGACCTGGGGCTGGGACTTTCCGATGCTTGCGATGTCGGCTGCTTCAATTGGCAGGGGTGAACAGGCAATCGATTTTCTGATGATGGATGCTCCAAAAAACAGGTATTTACTGAACGGTCACAATTATCAGGATGCCCGGCTTGCAATTTATCTTCCTGGGAACGGAGGACTATTAACTGCTGTTGCGAAAATGTGTGTCCTGGATCAGTTTCCTCATAACGGGAAGTGGAAAGTGAAATGGGAAAACCTTAATCAATATGTTAAGTGACAACAAAAGAATAATGCAGTTCAAATCAAAAACATGAGACTATATTTAATTTTTATTTTTTCACTTTCTTTTTTCCTCAGCAGTAATGGACAAACATGGAAGTTGGTCTGGTCGGATGAATTCAATTATGAAGGTGTGCCTGATACATTAAATTGGGGAAATGAGGTCGGCTTTATCAGAAATAACGAGCTTCAGTACTATACTGCCAGGCGCCCTGAAAATTCAGTAGTCAGGAATGGGAACCTGCTAATTATTGGCAGGAAAGAAGCCTACAGGAACGCCGGTTATACTTCAGCAAGTCTTGTTACGGATGGGAAGCACAGTTGGACTTATGGCAAGATTGAAGCCCGAATAAAATTGCCAAAGGGGCAGGGTATGTGGCCTGCATTCTGGATGCTGGGACAAAACATACACCGTGTTGGCTGGCCCAGGTGCGGTGAGATAGATATTATGGAACACATTAATAACGAAGATATTCTGCATGGTACGCTTCACTGGCATAATGAGAAGCATGTTTCATCGGGAAGTACAATTCCATGCAAAGCTGATCAGTTTCACAATTACGTTATTGAATGGGATCCAGAAGCTGTAAAATGGTTTCTCGACGGCGATAAATACTGGGAAGTCAGCATCCGTGACAGTGTTAACAGCACGGCAGAGTTACACAAACCGTTTTATATAATTTTAAATCTGGCAATTGGTGGAAACTGGCCAAAAAATCCTGATGCTTCAACACAATTTCCGGATACAATGTATGTTGATTATGTGAGAGTATATCAGAGTAAAAGATAAATGACAAATGACAAATGAAAAAGATTATGAAAAGAAAACTGACAATATTAATAGTTTTTCTGATTACAGGGATGCTATTTAAACTTTCAGGTCAGGCAACGAGTTCCGGTTCAATGCCACAGTACCTTTTTGCGGAATTCACAAAATGTGATATAAAGATGATCAGCGGTCAGACTCAGACACAGGAGATGAATTACAATACGGTTACGGAAAAAATGGTATTTACCAGAGATAAAAAATATTATGATCTGACAAATCCGGAAATGATTGATACCATCATTTTGCAAAACTGCAGGTTTGTTCCTGCCGGAAAGGCTTTTTATGAAGTGCTGGTGTCAGGACCATTGTCACTATTTCTTCAGCATAAGGGCGATTTAATGACTGCCGGTAAACCGGTAGGTTATGGAGGGACGTCACAGGTTGCTTCATCCAATTATATAAATAATATTGAAATGGATGGACTCCAGGTTAATTTGCAGTTACCAAACAATTATATTGTAAATCCATCGCCTGTTTACTGGATCCGTAATGAGAACAAGTGGTTCAGCTTTAACGGCGAAAAACAGTTTCTGAAGATATTTCCTGACAAAGCAGTCCGGATAAAAGGTTTTATCAAGGAGAACAGGATAAAGTTTGATAAACCGGGAAATCTTATCAGACTTGTTAAATACTGCAGTACCCTATGACTTAACAGTTTATCAGCCGTTGAAAAAACTGCTAAAGATTTTTTCTGATCTGTTATGAATTATTTCAGGATTATTATTTAACTTTATAGTATTGGTTATTAGAATTTTTGGGTTTCTCAAAAATAAACGGAGATGAAGAAAATACTTACTTTCTCATGTCTGATCATTCTGGTTATTTCAGGTTTTTCCCAGCAGAATAGTTTAGTTTCCACTGAGGTGGATCCTTCATATTTTATAACTCACACCCGCCAGGAACTCATCCAAAAGCTTGTGGATCTTCCCTGTGGAATTAAACCTGATGACCCGATAGAAATAATCCTGCAGAAGATTGAAACTTTCCTGGTTGCATTTCAACCGGATAGAGAGTATTCAGATGATGTGTATGCTAAAGCTGCTAATTTACAGGCGCTTAAGAGTGTTAAGCAGGGCGGATATGGTATCGGTTCTGTCCTTATTGATAAAGAGGGAAAGATAATTGCTGCGGCTTATAATACTCAGATACAAAAAAACAGGTCAGATCTTCATGCAGAGATGACTCTGATGACCAAATTTGAAGAGACCCATAAAGCAAAAAAATATATGAATATGTACGTCTATAAGCCGGGACTTACAGTATTCAGCTCAGCAGAACCTTGTCCGATGTGCTTTATAAGAATAAGTACAGCAGGTTGCAATACAAAATACTGCACCCCGGGACCGGAAGACGGTATGGTGACAAGAATCAACTGTTTACCTGCTTCCTGGAAGGAAATGGCATCAAAACAAAAAGTTGAAATTGGTGATTGTTCTCCGATTATGCAGAAACTTTCTCATTTGCTATTCTATTCATATCTTCTTGACAACCGGGGACCTCATTAATTGAGTACTGCAGTTTTTATACCTTTTTATTATAATTAATTTTCTCTGTACCGCTTTGCCAAATGTAGATTTGGAATTGTCATCCGTTAATCCAAACCTGCCATCCGTTGATTCATATAAAGATATGTTTTTACCTCGCAGTATATTTAGATCACTTTAAGCACCTGATCGTGGTTAACATTGAATAAGAATTAATTGCAGATAGTTTCTTATTCAGTAATTTTGTAAAGTACTTGGTAACTAATGAATTGAATATGAAAGCATTAAAAGCGATATTATTGTTAATGTGTTTTCTGCCAGGTATCTCTTTGGCAAGTGTGGAAAAATCCGTGAATAGTAAAATTACCCCACTCATCAAATCTTCCGTTTCTTCCTCTGATACAGCGAGACTTAATTATTTGATCAAATCAGGACTTAAGCACATGTCTATAAAGTCTTATTCGATTGATCAGGTAAAAGCATATATGGACTCTGCAGTTGCTTTCTGTGAGAAAAAGAATATTTTATTTCCCGCGACACTGTTCCTGCTCAGAGCAGAGTACAATTTTGAAACAGGCGACTTTAGCAGATCAGAGGAAGAAGCAAAGCTTGCATTGACGAAAGCAGAGGAATCAAAGGACTATATGGTTCAAATGAAAACACTTGCCTTCCTGGGAAAGTATAATATGACGACAGGCTTTTATCAGGAAAGCATGAATTGCTACCAGAAAAGTATCCAGCTTTCAGAGCAGAAAGGAATTAAAGGAATGATCCCTGCATGTTATTATGGTGTGGCAAATATCTTTATTAAAGTCGGTGATCTTAATA
This sequence comes from Bacteroidia bacterium, assembly GCA_026391515.1. Taxonomy (GTDB): domain Bacteria; phylum Bacteroidota; class Bacteroidia; order Bacteroidales; family VadinHA17; genus LD21. Next base: position 19,665 of record JAPLEC010000344.1, read on the forward strand.
GTTACAGGGAGAACCTTCGTCTGATGATTGATGCAGCACAAAAGGAGAATGACACAGCTAATATTCAGGAAGGTTTACTTAGGCTTGGTACTTCACTGGCAGATAAAGAGAGAGATTTCAGACGAGCAGATTCAATCCTCAGAAAATGTATTCAGATTTCCCTGAAACAAAAAGATGAATATTATACTGCTTATGCATTGGCAAATCTCGGCTGGAATTTTTACCGTGAAAAAATGTATGATTCTTCCCTTGTCTGTTATAATAAATCGTTGAAAATCAGTCTAAATGGACCCTGGGGATCGTCAGCAAACTCTCTCGGTAACTTGGGCACTATATATCGTGATCTGGGAAATCCTGATAAAGCCATAAAATACTATATTAAAGCGATCGATCAGGCAAGAAAAATACATGACTACTACTCACTATCATGGATATATGAAGATATGAACAAGATGTACCTTATGAAAAATGATACATCAAAAGCATACGACACTTATGTACTGTTCAAACAGTACAGTGATTCATTGAAAATGAAGGAAAGCAGCGAGGGCCTTTACGAAGCCAGGATCAGATATGAAGCAGATAATCACAATAAGGAAGTACAGCTTCTTTCATTAAGATTGAAAAATAACCATATTCTTACTATCGGTTTTGCCGGATTGGCTATTGTAACCATAGCAATAGGATTGCTGCTGTTCAGAGGTTCAAAGCTTAAGACAAAACGCCGGATAAGTGAAATGAACGAAAAGATTTCTGAGCTGACACAGGCTAACCTGCGCCAGCAGATGAATCCTCATTTTATTTTTAATACTCTCAATTCTATACAATATTATATGTATCAGCATGATAATCTTGCTACGAATAACTATCTTACAAAGTTTTCCAGCCTGTTGCGC
>JAPLEC010000092.1 GCA_026391515.1 Bacteroidia bacterium
GAGTTGCTCCTGAAGGTTCAAAAATCCAGTATCCGCAGGTCGAAGTAACATGGTATGACGGGGGAATTCAACCACCTAAACCTGCTGGATGGCCGGCCGGTAAGGATATGAATGACAACGGCGGTGGAGTTATTTTCCACGGAACAAAAGATACTCTCATCTGTGGCTGCTACGGGAAAAATCCATGGTTGCTTTCAGGCAGAGTTCCAAGCGTTCCTCAGACAGAGCGCAGGTTGCCAGAAAAGGTCAGCCATGAAATGGACTGGGTACGTGCATGTAAAGAGTCTCCTTCAAGCAGAGTTCCCTCCAAATCCGACTTTGCAGAAGCAGGTCCGTTCAATGAAATGGTGGTAATGGGTGTTCTTGCTGTCAGGCTGCAAGGGCTTAACAAAGAACTTGAATGGGACGGAGAAAAGATGGAGTTCACAAACATTAGTGACGCTGAAACTTTAAAAATATGCATTGAAGATGCATTCACTATTAAAGATGGTCATCCGACATTCAATAAATTGTGGACCGATCCTGCACTTAACGCGAAACAATTTTCATCCGAAATGATCAAACATAATTACCGTACCGGCTGGTCATTGCCAAAGATGCCGGCATAGATGATGTAATTAAATTGTAGTGAAGCAATGCCTCGCTTCTTCGAGCTCCGTTAAAATAATCAAAAGGCCGGAATTATTCCGGCCTTTTTTAATAATAGCTTGATAATATACAAGTTTACCCTCCTTTTAACCCGATTTCCTCCGCAACCTCCCGCATTCCCATAATGCAATCAGTAATCAAATCATCGAGATTTACACCGAGCATTGCAGCTCCCTTTTCAATTACCGATCTGTTGACACCTGCTGCAAATTTTTTATCATTCCATTTTTTCTTTACCGACCTGGCTTCCATATCAAGAACGCTTTTGGAAGGCCTGACAAGCGCACTTGTTGCCACCAGCCCGGTAAGCTCATCAATAGCATAAATAGTCTTTTCAAGCACTGTGACAGGCTCAACATCAGAAGCAAGTTCCCATCCATGACTCAATACCGCTCTTATATACTCTTCGGGCCACCTGTTCTCTTCCAGTATCTTTTTAGTCATAACACAATGCTGATCGGGATACATTTCATAATCAAGATCATGAATCAAACCTATTACTCCCCATTTTTCTTCATCTTGGCCCGATTTTCTTGCCATATATCTCATTACACTTTCAACTGCGAGAGCATGCTTAAAAAGAGAGTCAGACTTATTGTACTTTCTGAACAATTCAAGAGCTGTTTCTCTTGTTGGAACATCAGATAGCATATCAATACCTGTTTTAAGTTAATCAGTAATAATCTCCGGTGTCATTGTTTAATTCTTATAACGGGCAGGGTTTTGACGACACCTCCTGTTCTGATTCTCAGGTAGTAAACTGCAGGTGCAAGATTATTGCCGCTAATAAAGGTTGAATTAGTTCCTGCAACAACTTCCAGGTCAAAATCCATTATTTTAATTCCTGCCGAATTGGTCAGAGTAATATGCGCTGTTCCGGTATCCGAAGCATTTATTAGAATATTCAGCTTTTCGTTGAACGGATTCGGATAGACTAAAACTGGTCCGTCAATATCATTGTTTCTTACACTGACACTTAAAGTATCATTCTTCAGGTAGTCATCATTGTTGTCAAAGCTGTAAACCAAGATATCATAGCTGCCGTAATATGAAAGATCGGCCCTGGAATTGAAGGTTACAGTTAGCGAATCACTGAACGGGATCAGTGTTTCATTGAAATACTGATTGACAGTCGCATCATTATTAATAGTATAAGCCAGGTTAAATCCTTTGACCGTATCGGGTCCAAGGTCCAGTAATTTAAGAGTAACAGGTTCTTTTTCAAGATATTTCTTCTGAACCGGCGAGATCAGCCTTGCTGCCACAATATCCCTGATTATATATGTGATGGAACTTGATTCTGCAAAATCGATCATATCAATCATTGCACAATCGCTTCCATAATTGTAAGAATTATCTTTCTTGTAAATCCATTCCATCTTATTACTTCCTGCCGGCACCGGAACTGCTTTCTTTTCCCATGATATCTCACCGGATTTCCGGAAAATCTCGGTACCATTGAGCTTAAATATGAGATAATCACAGCCTTGTTCAGAAGATACCTTATACCAGAATCTTAATGAATCATCAGCAGAGTACATTGTTTTAATTGCAAGTGATGATGACTGGTTATCCGTAATTACTCCAGACCGTGCAGCAAGATAACCCTCATACCTGTCAGATCCAGTTATAATCCATGGCTTAGAACTTATATTGATCCATGGAAAGACCTTGAAGGAAGCTGATTCAAACGATTCTCTGATACGTCCTATCCTGAAAGCGTAGTTTTTAGTGATCAGATATGGATCATAATTTAGGAGGGTCACAAAAGAAATAGCAGTACCATTGCTGGCAGTTTCAGATATTTTAGCAAGTACTGTGATTTGAATAACTTCACCGGAACGAATGATTCCTGAGTTCTTGCTTGGTTCAAGAACTGTTATGTCAGAGTTTGAACTCGATACCTTTAACTGTCCTGATGTATTGCTGCTGCCCTGATTCTGAACCTGGAAGACGAGCTTGAAAGTCTCTCCCGGATCGGCAAAATAATTACCGTTTCCTGTAAAGGAATCATCGATCGAATAACTTAAAATGTCAAGCTTTGGTGCATGAATACATATATCGATCTTATAGAGCTTTTCGACCATGGAATCCTTTAGTATTAAATCAAGCGTTATTTTCTCTTTATCAGGAATACTATCTGAGAGAGTGAATAAAAGCTTATTCTGCAGTACTTTTTCTACTCCGGCTGCCAGAGTGCCGATATAAGCAGAATCAGTGTTTATTGTAATCCATTCCGATGATGATGATATCCTGGCAAAGAGTCCGCCGGCACCGGCTGATCCAAAGTTATTAATGGTTAGGTCGATTGAGATTTTCTCACCAAAATCAGCTAATCCGTTGTTGTTCCCAAATGAGTCATTTATACATGATTTTGACAGGTTTATGAACTCTTTATTGATTGTGGAGAAATATATCGTTTTTATCAGCGGCACTTTATTTTGGCCTGTGATTACCACCAGGCAGGAATCATTCGACATGCCCGGCATCTCGAGTGTTATGGATCCTGACGGACTTACATAAGAAGCATCCCAGAGTGTATCGAAATGTGATACTGCGACATATGGAAAGGGTTCAGTAATAAATGAATACGACTTAATATTATTTGGCAGCGTATCAGGCAAAACAACATTGAAAGTATCAGGAGTCCCTATAATCGGAATTACGCTGGGATCTCCCAACAGGTTATATGTTTCCCAATAATATTTCTTGTGGGGACTGGTGCTTGAGCTCACAGCCAGGTTGCCTGAATAATTCACCTGTCCCATAGAAATATACCAGTCTGAAGGAGATTCTCCATGAGTATGAAACAGCCGGTCGTATGCCCCAAGTCCGGTGGTTTCATAAGTAGGATCATCACCTGGTGTCCCTACACCAACTGACCAGTAAAAATCTTCGTTCCAGTATGAACTATTAGAACAGCCTATAAAACCAATTGCACCTTTATTACGAGAGACTACCATCCTATTCCCGAACGAATATGGAATGTCAAATTGCCCGGTATAACATGCATTACTTATAATAAAAGGGTACATATTACTGTTTTTTAACTTAGATGTATCCGCAACCTTTATATCTAAAGATTTCCATCTGTCATATTCTCCGTGCCCGGTATAATTAATGAATGAAAGTCCTTTATTAATTAATTTAATAATTGAATCTTTTTGCTGACCAAGATCTTGAGGATAATAAAAATGATATTCATTAATTTTATTTTGAGGAATCAGGTAATTTTCAATTCCGTATTTTACCTGGCCGTTCATTATGTCGGCATTTCCCGCATCAGAACCAGCCGTAATCAATCCATAGGAATAGAATTTATTAGCAGGGGTAAATTCAAATTTTTCGTATTGTATGATTTTATTAACAACGGATCTTAACTCCGTAGTATCAGCAACAGGTAGTCTGCCTATAAACATCTCGGGAATATAATCTCCATTTCCGTCAAACTCACCATAATACATATCAGTTGTATTGCCGGTACCATAATAGGGGACCTTGTTTACATCGCCTACGATGAGAAGGTATTCCGGAGGAGGATTTTCTGATGTTGAGGAATCATAAATTTTCGTAAGCGTATCCTTTAATTCAGTATAGGTATTTCCGGCATATTTGGCGCCCATGTAAAGGACGTTGATATCAAATCCCTTCTGTATTTTACATTTTTTAAACGGTTGAAGATGCTTTTTAAATGCAGTATCGGTTAAGATGATCATTTTCACCGGTTTATCAGAATAACCGGTAATTAAATCGCCAGAACTGTAGTCGAGAACTCCTTTACCCAGCACTTCATTGAAAGCAACTGATTCGGGAAATAAAGCTTTTTGATCTTTGCTTCCCGTTTTGTTAAAACTAATTTCAATTTTCATCGAGGTTATAACCTCAAGAGTGTTTGAATGCGGATTATATCTGACAGGAGAAATTAATAAATTTGCAAGGTTCTTATGCCTGACCGTGCCAAGAGGCTCTATTCTTACAGTGTCTGTTTTGAGAAACCCTCGTGTAGAATAAAGTGATTTATCAATAGTAAAAGCTGTTTTTTTCTTCTGCAGGTCTTTTGTTTCACCTTCCTGTACAGGAAACAGTATTCCTTTTATCTTTTTTCCTGTAGGCCTTATTTTCGAAGTTCTGACATCTGTTATACTAACTTTATATGTGCAGTTTTCCGGGATCCTGATAAGGCGGCAAAGCATAGGGAATTCTGGCTTACCGACATCAGATGAAGGAGTATGTCCCGGAATAGAAATCCTGTAAAAGGTACCGTTTCCATCAGTAGAATTGACAATGTTAAGTTCTGATATTGAATAATTTATGATTAATGAATGATCTGCTGCAATCACAATGCTGTTATGCAAATCTCCCCCGAACCGGTATTTGAAATTCTTTGAAGCCTGCCCGTATAATGTTGTGGCAAGAATAAAAAAAAATGCCGGCAATATGAGTTGCTTGTTTTTCCCTAAACGCATCAGTGTTAATTAATTAACGCAGTCCCCTAAATTCCAAAGGCA
>JAPLEC010000437.1 GCA_026391515.1 Bacteroidia bacterium
TTTCTGATTTGGCGAAGCAGCTTTATCCTTTGCAATTATCCTGTATTGAAGAGTATCCTCTGCAACTATTGACAGTGTCTTTGCCTTTAAAAAATTACTATATCCGTCATTTTCGCCGGGTTTCAAGCCTAAATAGTTCGATGGACCATCATTTATTTTATATTCAAGATATACTGTATCCAATCCGATATTATCTGTTACTGCCGCATCAAATTTTATAGTATCGATCTTTTCAAGATAATATTCCTGAGATGTATGTTTTATGACAGGTTTTACGGTGTCTGTACCGATAAAAAATGAGTAATGACTTTCTTCAACTGTAGAAGGAGATCTGTACGAACGTGAAAAACAATCGACAGCAGAGAGATAATAATCGACTCTGGTATTATAGGAAGGAATCGCAATTGTCGTTGAATAATTATTGTCAGATTGAGGAGAAGTCATATAAACTGTCTGGCTCGTAGCAAAATTATTAAAAGAATAAACCAAACCTACTTTACTATGGTTGTAGGTAGTATCTGATTTAATTGTAGCTGAGATAGTTATATTGGAAAGGCTATCTTCAGTATCTTTAAGAGTTTCATGAATAATTTTTGTGTTTATCCAGCCCAGGTCACCAAGCATCGACATTGTAAATTTCCCAGGATTATGAATTGCTTCTCCTTTGTCAAGAAATGGAGTCATCAGCGCATTTTTTGTAGTATCATAAGCAATTTCATCGAGATGTGCAATACTTGATCCTTCATCAAATGTTGAGGGAGAGTAAAGCCTGGCTCTGGTACCTGATGTATAATTTTTTAATAGAGGTCCGTCAAAATAGAGCGATCCGCTTGTGATTTTTGTTTTTAATGCAGGTGATGGATTTGCAAATATCAAAGTATCGGTAAGGTTATTACCTGAATAATCTTCGACGAATAAATCATAAATCATCGGAATTGATGATGGCCCGTACGAACCTAACGAACCTACCACTTTAAAGCTATCAAGAAAACCAAGTCCATGAATAATTTCATGGATGACAACAGTGATCAGGTCATATTTGTAAATGGGTGTATTCCCGTCAATACCAAGATACCAATTAATTGAACTATTTATATTAAGCTCAATATCGCCATAAGAATCTTCATTAAGACTTTTCCCTGCAATTTTTTCTGCCAGGGCAACTGGGTAGAAAGCTCTCGGTTTCCATGCATCAATGCTCCATCCACCGATGATACCTGTTGTTGTTGAATTTGCAAGGACCCCTGCAATTGAAATATTCATCCACGTTGCTGCAACTGTTATATGAACGTCAGAAGGTAGCATTGATTCAAGGATTGATGCTGCATATTCCATTGCAGTAATTCCGGTTGCGGAAAATCCTGTATAATAAAATGTAATGGAAGCTCCTCCTTTCTGGTCTCTCTTCTTATAAAACTCTTCAGGCGGAGGATAATAGACTCTTTTTACCTTATTACCTGCATAGCATGTACTGGTAATACGAGAATTTTTAATCAGCTCCTGAGCATTAAGCCCGGGAGCTGATGTAATAAAAATCAAACCAGTACAAAATATCCACAGGTTTTTCATCCGACGGGCTGGACATTTGTGTCCGGCGCTCTTAAACTCATAATATCTCTGTCAAACTGATACAGATTGTTCTTACCAACCAGTCGTAATTTATCAATTATTGCTTGTGCGGAAGACTCTTCCTGAACCTGTTCCATAACAAACCATTGCAGGAAGTTATGTGTATTAAAATCTTTTTCCGTCAGGGTCATTGCAACAATTTCGTTAATACTGGCAGTGACAAACTGTTCATGCTTCAGTACCTCCTTAAACATTTCCTCGACATTTTTAAAGTCAGCAGGTGGTTTTTTAAAAGCCGGTAATATAGCTTTACTACCTCTTTCGTTTATGTATTTTATGAATTTAAGCATGTGGAGCTTTTCTTCTTCAGCCTGTGCGTACATCCATTGTGCTACTCCGGCAAGACCGTTAACTTCAGACCATGAAGCCATTGCAAGGTAAAGGTTAGATGAATAGCCTTCACGTTCTACCTGCCTGTTGCAGATATCTTCTACTTTCTTTTTTAACATATTCAATTTTTTATTGGTTTTAGTCTATAACGCTTAATTTATTCCAGTTGTTCATTTTCGAGCAGTTCCCTGATTTTTCTTATCATATCGTTCACTGAAAATGGTTTTGAATAAATAACATCAGCACCGAGGGCTTTTGCGAGGTTCAGGTAACTTCCCGGACCTGCTTTTCCTCCCCCTGAGATTGCAATGATTTTTATTGATGGTTTTATTTCGCGCAGCTTAATAATTACTTTAAGGCCATCCTCTTCCGGCATGATGAGATCTGTTACTACCAAATCCGTTACAGAAGGTTTAAAATGAGTTATTGCATCTTTACCGTTTTGAGCTTCAAAAACCTTGTATTTTCTTCTGTGGAGAGAGACTTTCAGCATTTCTCTCAGATCATTGTCATCTTCGATTATGAGTATTCCTGGCATGGCTTGTGAGAAGTTTATTAATTAAAGTGTCAAGGTTACATGATTAATTTATTGACAACTGGATTGCATTTTTTATTTCCTTCAGGGAAACAGGTTTAATCAGATGTTGTCTGATAATCCCCGAATTTATCAATTTTTCTTCCAATAATTCCTGATTTGAATCAGTAATCAGGATGCAGGGCGTTTTGATTTCCTGATTCTGGAATATCTTCATTAGATCATCGAAACCTATCTGTTCAGCATCACTCATATAAATAATGAGATCAGGTTTTAATCCGGCATCAGATATAACTTTACTAAAATGCTTGTAATCAGATGATTGCATTAGTTCATAACCGACACTTTCAAGCGCCAGGGATAATATTCGTGATTCATATTTATTACCGGTAATAAATAATATTTTCTTTCTTTTTTCCGGAATTTCAGAAATATTTACGTATTCCCTTGATACAGGAAGATAGATATAAAATACGGATCCTTTGTCTTTTTCACTTGAGACCAGAATATCTCCGCCCATTTCTGAAACAATTCCATACACTACTGATAACCCGAGTCCGGAACCTTTTCCGACTTCGCGTGTGGTAAAAAATGGTTCAAAAATACGTCTCAGCAATGAAGGATCCATACCTTTCCCCGTATCACTGAAGGTTACAAGTACATACTCGTCTGCTACAATATTTTTGTTCAGCTCATTTTGAACTTTTTTCCCATTTACGACTGCGAGGCTTACAGCTATTGTTCCTTTTCTCTCCTCCATCGCCTGGATGGCATTTGTCATCAGGTTTAAGAAAACTCTGAACAATTGAGTCGGGTCAGCAAAAACCGGTGCGTCTTTTTTTCGGATGTTACTTTTGACCTTGATGTTAGAGGGAACTGCTGACTTGACAAAACCAATTGTCTCCTTGAGTACCTCATAAACATTCACCGGGATTTTCTCCTGTTCCATCTGCCTGCTGAATGTAAGAATCTGATTTGTAAGAGACCTGGCTTTTGACACTGCCATCATAATCCTTGCAACTTTTTGAGAAGAAGGAGAAGATTTTGGCAGATCATCCTGCAATAATTCAGAATAACCCGATATTGTAGTCAGAATATTATTAAAGTCGTGTGCAATACCTCCTGCAAGTGCACCTATCGTTTCAAGCTTTTGAGCCTGAAGCAGCCGGTTTTCGAGCATTAGCTCCCGTGATGAGTCTTCAAATGCAAAATCAATATATGACGGGTTTCCTGCTTCATCAAGGCTCATAAATCCGCTGATCCTGCACATAATTTCATTTCCGCCGCAGGTTTTGAGAAGCACTCTTCCAAAAGTCTTCGGTTTACTGTCTTTAAGCTGATCGAGATGCAACTCAAAAATACCTTCTTCAGCATAATAGTTTTTAAGGTTCGTATGGTAAAGAGAATTCTCCTCACTGCAGTCCATAATCATCATGAAAGATTTGTTTGCGTGTAAGATTTTCCCATCAGGCCTGCATCTCAGAAAACCGATTGGCAGGTTTGTTTCGAATTTCCTGAATTCTTCCTCCTTCTCAATAGCAATTTTTTCCGATAGCTTAAGATCGGTTATATCAAAAGTTTCAGCCAGCAGGTGGGTTATTTCGCCAGATTCAACAGGGAATGGACGAAATACCACTTCAAAATATCTTTTGCCTGCCTGCGGTGTAGTAAAGGATGCTTCGTATTGGACAGTATCACCTGAAAAGCACTTATCAATATTTTTCTTGATATGTTTGTTGAATGTTTCATGTCCCCATACATCTCCAAGCGATTTACCGACTATTGCTTCCTCGACACCTTTATGAGCGTTGCAGAATGTTGTGTTTACTTTCTCATAAATGTAGTCCCGGTTTATTATACTTATCATTGACCTGGAATGATTAAGTATATGGTCTGAGAATACCTTTTCTCTGGAAAGATAATTCAGATAATCATTGTGATCCGGCATGTTATTTTGTTGTGTCATTTTCTTAATATGAACATAATCAGGTCAGATCGAGGTTAAAGGTCTTTTTAAAGTCTTTAAGGGCAGGGTATTTATTTTGAAGATAGTTATACTTCTGTTCATCAGTATAGAGCAATTCATTTGTATCCGACAGATCAATGGCTGTTTCAATATCTAACTCTGAAACGAGGAATTTATCTTCCAGAAAGTTAATAAGTTTTTGGCTATAATTCTGGTTAAAAATGTCTTTTTGAGCAGCATTGCTTAAATGGATTTTTATAGTGTGATCATCCTCCAGTTCAGGTTTGATAGCTTTAAACATGCTTATAATTCTGGTACCCTCACCTTTAAGAGTATCAATAAATTCCATCCAGGAAGAAGCAAAGGAATCACCTGTGAACTTGTTCTTGTTCTTTGAAGCGGGAATAATTTCTTTTGCAGAGTTTGTTATTGATGAAGCTTTCTTTTCAGTTTGTTTTTCATTATCTGAAATAACCTCTTTAATTGAAAATGTCTTATCCGGTTTTTCAATTACCGGCATATGTTTTCCTGATTTCTCCTGTCTGATATATTCTTTTTTTACTGGCTCCTCAACCTGTCGTATTATCTCCGATCTGGGAGGAAGCGGAAAATCCTTTTCTGTCTTGTTCAGGTCTGTCTCATCGCTCTTTTTTTTTTCTGGTTCCTCAGAAGGTTTGCCTGTAAAACGGCATAAGCTGATCAGCAAGAGTTCGACATGAAGCCTGGGATTCTTGCTGTTTTTATAAGAAATATCGCAATTACTTCCAATTTCAAGAGCTCTGTAAAGAAAATCGACAGAACATTTATCTGATTGCTGAAGGTATCTTTGCTTAATAGCAGGTGAAGCTTCCATGAGACGTAATGTTGCTTCGTCCTTGCTTACAAGAAGATCGCGCAGGTGACTGTTAAGTCCGGAAACAAAATTATGACCATCGAATCCTTTTTCAAGGATCTCATTGAAAGTCATCAAAACAGTTGAAACATCACCCTTAAGAGCTCCCTCGACGGTTTTAAAATAATATTCGTAGTCAAGAACATTAAGGTTCTCAATTACATCTGAATATTTTATGTTTTTCCCGCACAGGCTTACAATCTGATCAAAAATAGACAATGCATCCCGTAATGCCCCGTCTGCTTTTTGAGCAATAATATGAAGCGCTTCCTCTTCAGCCGTTACAGATTCATTTTTAGCGACATACATCAACCTGTTTACTATATCCTCGATCCTGATCCTGTTAAAGTCAAAAATCTGGCAGCGCGAAAGTATTGTAGGTATTATTTTATGTTTTTCAGTAGTGGCAAGAATAAAGATAGCATGTGAGGGTGGTTCTTCGAGAGTTTTCAGAAATGCATTGAAAGCTGAGGGAGAGAGCATGTGAACCTCATCAATAATATAGATGCTGTATTTTCCTATCTGGGGAGGTACTCTGACCTGGTCGTTAAGACTTCGAATATCTTCAACCTTGTTATTTGATGCAGCATCAAGTTCATGTATATTAAATGATCTCAATGTATTAAAGGATAAGCATGATTCGCACTTATCACATGCTTCTGAATTATCTTTCAGATTAATACAGTTGATTGTTTTTGCAAATATTCTGGCACAAGTAGTCTTTCCTACGCCTCTTGGTCCGCAAAATAAATAAGCCTGAGTAAGGTGTTTGCTTTTAATGGCGCTTTTAAGCGTATTGGTAATTGCGTCCTGTCCGACTACCATGTCGAAAGTGGCAGGACGATATTTGCGGGCAGAAACGATGAAGTTTTCCATAGAAAAATTGACTCTGCTTCTTTTAAAATTGTTGTACTGCAAATATAGTAAAATATGGAAAAGATTCTTCGCTTCTCCGCGAATTGCGGAGAAGCTCAGAATGACAGATATTTGTGAGATTGAATGGGTGTGTGAATGGCGGCGGAGCCGCCATTCACACACCCATTCTGTAACAATTCCAATATACATGTCAATCCGAACGTAGTGATGAATCTTCTTCAATTAGTCGGACACTATAGATTTTCCACTGATTAATTTTTGTTTATATAAAAATAATTGTACTTTTGCGAGCCAAAATCATCAAAATAATTAACAAATAATTACTATGTCGAATCAGTACGAAACCGTTTTCATTGCAACTCCCGTTTTATCTGAGAACCAGATGAAGGAAGCGGTACAAAAATTCAAGAAGGTCATCACCGATCACAAGGGTGAGATCGTTCATGAAGAGAACTGGGGCCTGAAAAAACTGGCCTATCCTATCCAGAAAAAGTCAACCGGCTTTTATTACTTGATCGAATTCAAAGGTGCAGGCAGCCTTGTAGAAAAACTTGAAGTCCAGTATCGCCGCGATGAGAGGATCATCAGGTTTCTGACTTTCAAGATGGAAAAGTTTGCTGTTGAGTATGCTGAGAAAAAGAGAAAACAAAAAGAATCAGGAAAATCAAAGGAGGAATAAGGTATGGCACAGAATGAATCAGAAATCAGATATTTAACACCTCCGACTGTTGATGTCAAGAAAAAGAAATATTGCCGTTTTAAGAAGAACAGGATCCGTTATATCGATTATAAGGATCCGGAATTCCTGAAAAAATTCCTGAACGATCAGGGGAAAATTTTGCCCCGCAGGATCACCGGCACTTCGCTGAAATATCAGAGAAAAGTGGCAAAAGCAGTTAAAAGAGCCCGTCATATTGCGCTTCTGCCTTACGTAACTGACCTGTTAAAATAAGGAGGATCTAATATGGAAATTATATTATTGCAGGATGTTCACAAGCTTGGACTGAAGGACGATCTGGTACATGTGAAGGATGGATATGGCAGAAATTACCTTATACCAAGAGGTTATGCGATTGCTGCTACACCTTCTGCCAGGAAAATACATGCGGAGAACCTTAAACAAAGAGCTCATAAGGAAGAGAAGATTAAAGCTGAAGCCCAGGAACTTGCATCTAAAATGGCTGATCTTAAGATAATTGTTGGTGCAAAAACAAGCTCTTCAGGAAAGATCTTCGGTTCTGTAAATACTATTCAGATTGCTGAAGCTCTCAAAGAGCAGGGATTTGAAATCGATCGCAAAAGCATTTCCCTTCCGGAAGATCAGATCAAGGAAGTTGGTAAATATAAAGCAGTCATCAAACTCCACAGAGAAGTAAAAGTCGAAGTCGATTTTGAAATTGTCGCTGAATAGAAGAAAATCGACGTAGTTACAAACTACGCCGAACAAATGAAATTATTTAAAGAAAATTGTGATGAGCGTAGTTTTAAACTACGCTCTTTTTATTTCGCAGCAATTGTCTCTATTTCAATTAATGCCCCCATCGGCAAATCCTTTACGGCATATGCTGCTCTGGCAGGCTGCTGATCAAAATAATACCTGGCATAAACATCGTTCATCGCTTTGAAATTTGAAATATCACTTAACAGGCAGGTCGATTTGACAACATTAATAAAATTGTATCCTGCTTCATGAAGGATTGCTTCAATATTTTTCAGCACCTGGGTTGTCTGAACAGTGATGTCACCTTCAACAAGCTTACCTGTTTTTGGATCGATAGCTATCTGCCCCGAGATATAAAGAGTTCTGTTTATTTCAACTGCCTGACTATAAGGACCAATAGCTGCGGGAGCATTGGATGTTTTTATTATCCGTTTCATAGTTTCTTTCATATTAATAGTTGTCGTGAAAATCTTTTCTTCTTTCATATTTAAGATCGGTTAAAACCTGCGCTTTAACCTTGATTGAAAACTCCCACATTTTCATATAACCATTCGGAACCCAGCTAAAGCTCATATCCCAACAATGAAGATCGCGAGTAATCGCAATCTGTGTCATAGTGATTTTTTTACTTGTAAAATCGTACCCGGAAGTATATGAAATATTCATTTTCTGTGTGAGTTGAATATTTCCATAGACTGAAACGGATTGTGAAATTGTCGATTTAAAAGCAGGCCTGGAATAGTTCAGTACATAACTTACATTCATTGTCCATGGAGAATTGAATTTCATATATCCATATTCATCAAACTGACTTTCTTTTTTATTCTGCTGATCAGCAGGATTAACATCTTGCTGGGTATCAGGAGTTAACATTCCCGGCCTTGACACAGGTGTCTGAGTTGTGCTTGTTTTTTTATTTGACTCATTTCCTTTCAGGAGTGCATCCAGACTGAAATCCAGGCTTACAGAAAAATTGTTAAAACGCATGAGTTTTTTCTTTTGAGAAAAGTAATAAGTCCCTATCTGTCTGCCTTTGCTATCCAGACCATACAAAGAAAAGTTACTGCTGGCAGAAACATTTACTTTTTGGAAAAGTGTTGTCCTGACGACCATTGATATCGGACTCCATCTCATCGAGTCTGCAAAAATGTTATATGAAGTAGTAATTCCGAAGTTATCTATAAGACTGACTTTCTTAGGTTTACCTGTAGTGTCATTTCGTTCAAAAACTTTTGCTTCAAGAATATTTGTAAGGCTGAAAGAAACATTTCCACTTTTATTTGATAATGAGGGTGTTCCAAAAATATTGCCATCATAAATGGAATATTTGCTCATTCTGCCGGTCGTATCGATTTGAACCTGCCTGTACATTTTTGAACTTAATCCACTGATATAAGGCACAAAACCAAAAGACACAGAAGGTTTAATCACGTGACGAATTGCCTGTACTCTTGCATTTGGATTCGTAAACTGATATATTCCAAAAATCTGCGGACTATAACCGGTACTGATTGATGGATTTATTGCCTGCCCGTAGAAGTAACCTCTTAAAGTATCATATACCACGGTTTTATTAATCTGATCCCAGCTTCTTTCAACTTTTTGAGTATATAAAACACCTTTATATGATACCTGCGGAGTAATTGAGAAATTCTTGAAAAGACGGATCTGAAAGCTCAGAGGAGCCTCATGAGTAAATCCGTTTTTCATATCACGCCAGACAGCATTTGTAAACAGGATGCTGTCATAGGTGTTGATCCTGTTATCAAGAGATGCAGAATACTGGAACTGAAGATCATGGTACCATTTTTTAGGACCAGAGTAGTTTTTGCTTTTCAGAGGATAAATCCTGGAAACATTAAAGCTCACCTTTGGCAGATTCAGGTAAACAGTTTTATTCCTGACATTCTGACTGTGGTTCATACTTGCCGACAAATTAATTGGTGACCCTGTCCAGGATTTGGAATAGCTTATGCTCGACTGACGAGTTGTGGTAATATGGTCGGTAATATTATAACTGTTGTTCCTGTCGTACGCGCTTGAACTCATATTTACGCTGGCTGAGAATCTGGAACCAGGTCTTGCTTTTGCATTCTGAGTATATGTCCACGCAAGGCTGTAGTTTGTTGATTTACTGTAATCTGACAATCCTTTATGACCGGAGATGTTATTTGCATAACTGAAAGAAAAGTTCCCGCTGTATTTATATCTTTTATTATAGCTCGATGAAGCATTTGTCAGCCATGAACCGTTGGCAAAAATGTCTCCTTTAAGAGTTAGATCGAAATGATCACTGATTGCAAAATAATAACCACCTTCGGTCAGGGCATAACCACGTAAAGCTTCATAATGCGGCCTTGGTATAATAAGACCGGAAGCTGCTCTTTTTGTCTGAATCGGGAAAAAGCCGAATGGAAGATAAAGAGGCAGCGGAATACCTTCAAGCACCAGGTTCCCGGGGCCGGAGACTATTTTCTTCCCGGGGTATACCTTGGCCCTCGGGAGATTGATATAAAAATGAGGAGTATCGGCATCGCATGTCGAATATGTACTTTTAAAAATATTGGATGTTCCATCATCAAGCAACTTGGTAACACGGCTGCGCAACAATCCTTGATCCTGCTCTGTGACAATATTCTTAATTAAAGCTTTCTTTGTCTTGAAATTATATTGTAAAGTATCAGCAGTAAATTCCTGTGATCCGGATGTAAATACCGGTTTACCGACAACCACCCCGGCAGTATCCTTTACCCCGACAGCATAAACCTGATTTGTCGCCATATTAAATACAATGGAATCGGCTTTAATCATAATATCGCCATAATTTACAACAGCAGTTTTAACAAGAGTTGCAGTCTTACCAATGAGGTCATTTTTAATCAATCCGACAGCATTGTAGGTAACCTGCTTGTCTATTGCATCGGGTGATATTCTTTTCAGGTAACTGATCGTATCGGTAATGATCGAATCGTTTTTAACCTGAATAGTGTCATTAATGATCTTACCTTCCTGGGAGAACAATAAAACAGAATGGACCATCACGAGGAACACTACAAGTAACCGCTTTTGTTTAAAAAAATACAACTTAAATACTATTTTTGCATAGTTTTTGTGTGACGTCGGGATGTCAGCGGCAAAACTATTAAAAAAACATGAACTAAACATGTGTACAGGAATTAAAAACGGCAAACTTCCTTCTATTAATATGTACGTTGCGAAATTGCTTTTCCTTTTTATCGTACCGTATAATATATCTGCTGCAAATCCTGATCCGAAAACTGATGGAAAATGGGTCATAGTAATAGATCCCGGACACGGAGGCATTGATCCCGGAGCGTTGGGGTCAATCAGCAAGGAGAAGAACATAAATCTTGCAATCGCACTGAAAACTGCAGAATATATACGTGAGAATATTAAAAACGTGAATGTTGTTTTAACAAGAACCGATGACTCAACCGTGGATCTAATCGAGAGACCAAAGATTGCGAACAGGAATAATGCTGATCTCTTCATTTCTATCCATACCAATTCCACGAAAGGATCAAAAAGTGTTATGGGCGCTGAAACATGGATTATGGGACTGGCGTCCAACGAGGAGAACCTGGAGGTGGCAATGAAGGAGAACGAAGTTATTCTGCTTGAAGATGACTACTCGACAAAATATCAGGGGTTTGATCCGAAATCGCCTGAATCATATATTATTTTCACGCTTACGCAGAGCGTTTACCAGAGACAGAGTACGGATCTGGCGTCGAAAATCCAGACCCAATTAACGGAAAAAATTGACAGGAAAGACCGGGGTGTCAAACAGGCAGGGTTCTGGGTCTTATTCAATACAACTATGCCAAGTGTGCTTGTTGAAACTGGTTTTATCACTAACCAGTCTGAAGAAAGATATCTCAATTCGAAACAGGGACAGGATAGTTTTGCCTCTGCAATATTCAGAGCATGCAAGGATTATATTGATGACATAGATAATAAAAGCAGCATATCTGTAGGGGAAACTGGTGCGACAACTAAGAACAATTCCGGAACATTATTGCCGGCAGGTAAGACGGTTTTCATGGTACAAGTTGCCACAGCTGTTACCAGAACCGAAATAAAACCGGAGAACTTTAAAGGATTAACAGATATTATAGAAATTAATGCTCAGGATCGCTTCAAATATGCTACCGGTATCTTTGATGAATATTCACAAGCGGTGAAATACAGGAAAAAGATTGAAACAATTTATCCTGATGCGTTTGTTATTGCAGTAAAAGACAACAAAATATTACCTTTACAGCAGGCTTTGGAACAAAGAAGAAAAAAATAAAACCCGTATTTGATGAAAAAGATCTCGAACGAAGTTAAAGTCGGTGCTGTTGCACTTCTTACTCTTGTTGCATTTTTCTGGTTGTTTAACTTTCTTAAAGGAAAAAATTATTTTAAGCGTACTACAAATTACTACGCCATATATGATGAAATAGGCGGTCTCGCAGAATCAAATCCGGTTGAAATCAATGGATACAGAGTAGGTGTCGTTCAATCTATCGCTTTTACCGACCCGACCAGCGGCAGGCTTCTTGTTAATTTCTCGGTAAGCAAGAAATTCAAGCTTCCGAAAAATACTGTTGCAGAAATAACCGCTGTTTCAATTCTTGCAGGAATGAAGGTTCAGTTTGTTTATGGTGAAGGTCCGGGTTACTATTCGTTTGGAGATACAATTCCGGGGAGGCTTGCTGCATCTCCCCTGGCTCAGCTTGAAGCAGAATTTATTCCGGTTGAAGGTAAGATAACTTCTCTGCTTACTGTTCTTGATTCAGTAATTACATCAGTGAATGAAATCCTGGATGCTGAATTTAAAAAGAATCTCAGCGGAACTATTGATCATCTAAATAATACCACCGGCAGCCTTCAAAGAGTAATCGGATCAAAAGAAGTAGAGCTTAAAACGACACTCGATAATATTACAAGGTTCTCTACCATGCTTTCTGAGAATTCTGAAAAGATGAACAGCACTTTCAGCAACCTTAAATCAATTACTGATACACTGGTCTCATCCGATATTTATACTTCGATGCTGAACCTGAAATCAAGCCTTGAAAAAGCTTCAGCACTGCTGGAGGGCCTTAATAAAGGTAAAGGGAGCGCAGGTCAG
>JAPLEC010000034.1 GCA_026391515.1 Bacteroidia bacterium
GTTCATCCTGCATCCCATGGATGATATGCAGATGCATGTGTTAGTACTTTTCATTCAGGCGAGCAGGCAACTAACAAAGTAGTATATGGAAGTAACAAAATAATATAACTACCAGATAATACTTATAGTATAGGTACGACTTTTTTCTGCCAGTCTTATACTTTGTTTCAGAGCACACACTATTCACAGTCGCAAAAATAAATCATCCTGACTTATTTCTTTTTAAGGATCTTTTTTCCCTCTTTTAATTCAGATTTAATGTAGCTCAACATTTCTTTAGGATGAAGTAAATCCAAGAAAAAATGGAGGTCTTTTTTAGTAAACTCTCGTAATACAAATAATACCCCAAGATAAATCACTAAGCCAAGTCCTGCAAAAAACAGGAGATGATACCAATGAATGACGGAGAAAAATGCCGTGTGAAATACGAAGAGATACAAAAAGAGCCCCATCACCACACCAGCGATAATATGGCGTGGTGTATGCGTCTGTAACAGATGAATACCTGTTAACTTTTTAGCTGAAAATCGTACCCAGATAAAACCAACCATAATAGATAATACCATAGCAACTGCCGCACCTGTGGGCCCATTAATTCCTAACGGTGACAGTAACCCCCATTGCGGAATGAACAAAAAGTTTAAGGTGATATTTATGAGACATATCCCCAAACCAATTTTTGCATAAATACCAGGTTTGTTTAGACCGGCTATTAATGAATAATATGGTGCCATAAGGCTTATAAGGAGTGCGTATACGGTTAATACGACGAGAGTTGATGCCGCTGGCAAAAAAGCGCTATTCAGCATTATACTAATCACCTGATTTACAAATAGTATAATTACTACCGCGGGGGGAATAATAATCATAGAGATATATCTTTCCGCGGTGCGAGTTGTTTTATTTATTTTTTCAAAATCTTTTTTCGCATTGTATAGAGAAAATTCAGGAAATAGAACAGTATTAAATGCGACAAAAATAACTAAGATAATCTGTAATATCTGCTGTACAGAAAAATAATATCCAACTTCTGTTGCTGTCCAAAAATACCCAATCATGAGTTTATCGATATTTCCAGATATCGTTGACATAATTGTAAAAAGAAACATCGGCATTGCAAAGGAAAGATAACTTTTACCAAGCTCCCGGTCTGGTTTTTTCCAAGGATATTTTCTCATCAGCCAAAACCCGATGAGCACCGTTGTCGCTATCCCAAATACGTACGCCATCGCTAAAGATCCGATTGGATGACCTGCGACAAATTGTTGAGCCGGACGAAGAAATGCAGGCCACTCTATGACCGGAGCAAGACCTACTAGACCAACCCCTGCGAGGGCGACAAGAATCATCAGAGGTACTTTTATGATATTTTCAAAAATAGAGGTGATTTGCATTTTTGCTATTTCGCCTTTTCCATTGAACGTACAGGATGCTATCTGCTGGATACTGAGTAATACGTAATAAATAAGAAAGACGAAAACAACTGATTGTTTTGTCGCATCATGGAAGCCTTGATGAAGCACATTTTCCAAGAGAAACATGGCCAGAAGTACAATGCCTGCCATTGCGCTAGTGAGGATCATTTTGATTGTAAAAAAAGTTCCAATGCATGAACCGAGATCTTTTCCCTCAGATATTCTCTTCACATGAGCCTGACTAAAACCAAGGTCAGCGACGACGTAAAACACTCCAACAAATGACATGGCAAAACCAATAACCCCAAGAGCTTCCGGTGCAAATCCTCCCCATAGTTTTGCTATTACAACTAATCCTACCCAGCCAAGAGATCTAGTAAGGAACTGAGTGATGACAATGAGCATGGATTTTCGTGCAATCATTCGCTTGGTGAATTAGATATTTATCTTAAATAGATAATGCACGACGATAAACAGGTCTCATTATAATATCCTTGTATCTGGTTTTATTTCCCCTTTTGCCGTGGCTCCAAGACCAATGAACACATTGTTGCCAATCATGGTGCCAACGTTGATAATAGAGTTAATCCCGGTTTGTACATTATCTCCCATCACCATCCCAAGCTTCCGTCGTTTTGAATCGATTTTCTTCCCGTTCAATGTAACAATAATATTATTTTTATCAAGCCTGAGGTTCGCAACCGTGGTTCCTGCTCCAAGATTACAGTGCTGTCCAATAATGGAGTCACCAACGTAATTGAGATGCGGAACATTACTATGGTCCATGACAAGAGAGTTTTTCACTTCGCAAGCATTTCCAACATGACAGTTATTCCCAATAGTGGTATACGGTCTAAGGTAACAATTTGGTCCGATTTTACTATTATTACCGATCACTACCGGGCCTTCGATATAGGTACCTGAACGAATCACCGTACCTTTTCCCACCACAACGATTCCTTTCACTGTCACGTTCTTCTCAACAGTTCCCAGGATTTTTGT
>JAPLEC010000212.1 GCA_026391515.1 Bacteroidia bacterium
ATTCAGCGCTTTCCTGAAATTTGTTTCCGTTGCCTGGTCACCGGTGAATTTTCTGCCCCGGAACCATTTGTAAATCGATCCTATCTCATCTTCCGCACCACTGAGTTTCCCGATATTTGTTCCTGCAAAATTACTGTTGCTGTAGTCGGGTGAAAAGGCAAGAACCTCCTCTCCTCTTTCCAGCCTGCCGGTGCTGCCGTTGATCAGCGATGATGAATATGAATATGAAAAAGTATAGTCTTTAATCAGAAAATGCAAGCCCTCGTAATCTCTATGGCCGGGTTGCGGCACTTCGCTGAGGAAGGCATCGAATGGCAGCCAGGCAATCTCTTCGTCGGGAATGATAATGATCCTTTTCCAGGTAATCATCTTTTCAACCGGCTTGAAAAGCGTTTCATACATGAAGATGAGAGCGTGTGTATAGTTCATGAAAACAGTTTTACTGTCCGGTACATGTGCGGCAGGATCATCGCCTTTACGAATGATCTCTGCATTTACTACGAAGGCTGAATCGAGGTTTGTTTCCCGGAACTCAAGGCTGTTGCCGGTTATCACGAATATGTATAACCCCCTTTTCCCCCCTGAATACTGATTTGACAGCATGTAGTCGATTACTGTTTCATCTCTTTCCAGCTTTTTCTGAATGTCACTGAGCGGTAACGGTTCTGTTTTCAAAAGCAGATCATGATATTGGGGGAACTGCCTGTCTATCTCATCTGAAACTTTCTCTTTCCCGCGGTTCATCTCAAAGAGGGCATCTTTCCACAGCGAGATCTTGCTGCTGTCAGGATTCGTCAGCCGTGATTCTTCGAGAATAAGTTTGTTATAAGCGGCAATATTTTCTGCGAGGGTGTTTTGTTTTTCTATGAGGGAATCGGGAACTGAAGAGGAATAGAGAAGATCGTTTTCTGAGATCTCATTACGAAGCACCGCTGCTTTGGCTCTCTGAACGATGGAATACATCTTTTGAATGAGCGAATTGTCATTAGTAAGTGCATAAAGGCTGTTAGCGATGTGGATAGCGGAGAACCAGGTATCCTTCTCGTTTTCTGCAAGGTAGATACGACTCTCTTCAGTGAGGTAATTATTGCGTATCCTGTCGATAAGCTCCAGTGCAAGATCAATAGTTTCGAGACTTTTATCCAAAGTTTTAAGTTTAATTTCCCTGTTATCCTGTTCGCCGGAAAGAAGCTCAAGAGCCTTTGCTTTGCATTTAAGGTTATCGAGGAGACGGATATCGAAGAGAGAGGAATCGATTGATGGATTCGAAAAAATGTCGGGGTTGCTGAAGTCATTAACAATGGAGATCAATGATCTCTGGTAATATTTTAACGCTGTGTTAAAATCAGATTCATTGTTATAAAAATCTCCAATCAGTTTATACGAAAAAGAGGTAAGTGAATGTTTTTCGCCATAGTTTTTTAAGCAAATCGATAAAGCTTTATTCAGAGTTTCCAGCGACTCATTATGTCTGCCGGAAGCATAAAGGAACTGACCATATTCAAAATATATTTCAGGCAACCTGTAATAATCCTGGCCAAATTCATTTATAAAATTACTAATACCTTTAATGTAATAATCCTCAGCTTTTAAAAGCTCTTCTGTTTTTTCATAGGTTTTTGCAATGTTAAGATATACTAAAGCTAAACCAGGCAAATGCATTTTGGACTTAATTCCAGAACTTTTATTCAGATAGTCTAGTGCTAAACTATAATTTTGTATCTCATAGTATATAATCCCCAAATTCAAATAAGCTGATGCCAGATTCGGATAAAAATTTGTTCTATTAGAATTCAAATAGATCCTTATTCCTTTTTCAAAAAAATCAATTGCAACCTGATATGATTTTTGATAACCATAAATAATTGCTTTATTCACGTAATTATCACCTAAAGCTACAGAAGAGTCGGTTTTAGTATTAATAGATTTCTCAGCCAGACTGTAATAATTCAATGCATCTTTGTATCTACCCAATAATGTACAGGTAGCCCCAAGACCATTATATATAAAAGCTTCATATCTCTTTGGAATTTTATTTTCTGAATCAAGTATTTGCAATAAACATTTTTCAGCATTTAGAATATCACCAGCGGTGTACAATTTTAAAAATTTTTGGCAACTGATATCTAAATCTTCCGTTTGTGCTCCTGAATAATTTACAAAAGCAGGGAAGAACAAAATGATTAATAATGATATGAGCCTCTTCAATTTAACGTACTTGAAAGATACCTGACTAAATTACGAGATTTCAGCAAAGAATTAATAAGATATTTAAAAAGAAAAAGCATTTCAAGTTATGTGAAATGCTCTTCTGTGTTGAGTACTCTTATTTAAACCGATTAATGTGGCGGGGGTGGCGGGGTAATTATTGGTTCACTACCATTACCATCAGCGTCCCCGCCCCTGACGCGCATCATCTCATTAAAGTCGAGAATTGCGTTTTCTGAAAGTCCTAAAAGAAAATTGTTAAAATTCCTTTTTGTTTCCTGTTGTTCGTCTGCTTTTTTCATAATAATCTGTTTTAAATTATTTTATGCGGTATTATAGGAATAGATCTTAGATTGTTACCTAAGAAAATATTTCAAATTTTGAGAAAATAATTCAATATTATTCTAATTCATTGTCAATGAAAGTGATATGGACAATTCAGTTCTTTTATTAAATCTCTGCTATATGAGTTTGAGATTCCTCATTCCTCCGCCAGCTGGCGGATTCATTTGGAATGACAGCTCATTTTTTTAGGGGGGATCAGAGGCGATTTGCCCGGACAAATCGTCTCTGATCCACTTTGTCACTGACAATACCCTGTCATTCTGAGCGTTAGCCTTTAAGATAACCGGTATCTGATTTTATAAGAAATTCTGAAAAATTTGTTATTCAGGTAACAATTTGCACTTAAAACCAATAAAACTATAATTTGAGATTAAGGATTAAGCTTGTTCATGAACTTGTAATCCCTGTGCAGGGAACTAAAGCATACAATTCTGATTACGAAATATGGAGGTTAAGTATTACATCGGCACAAGGCCGCAGGCAGGTGGCTATTATTTCATACACAGGGAAGATTGTCCCCTGTTACCATCGCCCGGAAAAAGGATATACCTTGGAACATTTTTGTCTCCTGTTGAAGCAGCAGAGGAGGGAAAAAAATATTTCAGCAGAACACGATGTTGCCTGTTCTGTTCCGAAGAACATAATGACAAGATGACTCAGTCAGTACTATTTGAAGTACAACATGACATTAAGAATATCACCTCCGTCCAGGTCATTGCAGGATGGGAAAGCGCTCTGTCCTTCTGCGTAAATTGATTTTATTTTGGCAGGAATGACCTGGCAAACTCTTCACTATCACCATATTTTATCATCAGCTTTTGCAGGCGTTTGTGAAGGTTCCTGGCTACCGATGCATAGGAAGGATTATTATAAACATTTTTCATTTCTTCCGGATCTGATTTACGATCATACAGCTCCCATTCATCAATATCATAATAGTAATGGATAAGCTTATATCTTTCTGTGCTGATTCCGTAATGTCGTTTAACCATGTGAGAACCTGGGTATTCGTAATAATGATAATAGTGCTCTTTTCTCCAGTTACGGGGTGTAAGACCTTTCAATATTGGAACCATGCTCCTGCCCTGCATATCTGATGGTACCATAACCCCTGCCATATCGAGGAATGTCTCAGCAAGATCGAGATTTGAAACCATATTACTGTTTATGCTGCCAGGTTTAACAACTCCGGGCCATTTAATTATTAAGGGTGCACGATACGACTGTTCAAACATCCAACGCTTATCAAACCAGCCATGTTCGCCAAGGTAGAATCCCTGGTCGGATGCATAAATTACGATTGTATTTTTATCCAGGCCATTCTCTTTTAGAAAATCGAGCACCTCTCCCACACTCTTGTCTACTGCTGCAATGCAGGCCAGATAATCCTGAAGATATCTCTGATATTTAAACCTGATCAGATCATTTCCTTTCAGATCTGACTTGTAAAACTGTCTGATAATCGGATTATAAACTGAATCCCATGCAGCCATTTGCGCAGGAGAAAGACGATTCAATCCGGTATTTTTCATTTTCCCACGATCCTTGTAAAGCTTAAGGTCTTCCTCTAAACGCATTGTTTTGGATATAGTCATATCCTGTGATTTTTCAGCTGCTCCGCGATTGGAATAATCATCAAATAAAGTTGTTGGCTCTGGAAAGGTAACATCCTTATAGAGAGTTAGTTCCTCAGGTCCGGGCTGCCATTCCCTGTGGGGAGCTTTATGATGCATCATGAGCATAAATGGCTTACCTGAGTCTTTATTCTCTTTAAGCCATTTAAGGCATTTGTAGGTTATCAGTTCAGTGACATATCCGGTTTCTGTATGACGTCCGTCTTTAGTTATGAAATCCGGATTGTAATAATTCCCCTGTCCGGGAAGAATTTCCCAATGGTCGACGCCTGTGGGATCAGAGCCAAGGTGCCATTTCCCTATTATCGCAGTGTTATACCCTGATTTTTGCAGAAGCTTTGGAAATGTCTGCTGGGATCCGTCAAATGGCTTCTGACCTTCATTTGTAATAAAGCCATTAAGGTGGCTGTATTTTCCTGTTAGAATGACTGCCCGGCATGGTCCTGATATTGAGTTTGTTACAAGGCATCTGTCGAAACGCATGCCTTCTCTTGTGATCCGATCAATGTTTGGAGTTGGTGCAAGGTCTTTCAGAATTCCACCATAAGCGCTGATTGCCTGATATGCGTGATCGTCGCTCATGATGTAAATTATGTTGGGGCGTTGGTGCATTCCTGATTGTGAACAGGAAGTTAAAGCAAATGAGCTTATTCCAAGAGCTGTTAAAGCTGACAGATTGATTTTCATGATTTTAAGTTATTTTGCTATGCCAGGTTTGCGGCGATTGGATCCCTGAGCATTTATCAGGTCATCTCCGATATCCTGTCTGGCTTCATCAGCCAGAAGCTGAAGTTGTTTTACAATTTCCGGATACATGGAAGCAACGTTGTATCTTTCTCCCGGATCGCGTCGCAAATCATATAATTCTGCTTCTTTTATATTGACATTCAATGTTTTACCTGGCCAGCCGTCTTTGCCTGGTTCAACTCCGACATATGACCTGCCTGAATGTGGCAGCACCAGCTTCCAGAAATCTTTCTGGACACCCTCAAGACTATTCTGCTGGTAGTAATAATAAAAATTATGTCGAGGTGTGGCATTCATATCGCCAAGCATCAACGAAAGAATGCTGACACCGTCAATCTTTTTATCAGGAAGTTTTGCTCCGGTTATTGCTGCAATTGTCGGACCTTCCCAGCTTGTGCCCTTGCCTTCACGCAGTCCGCCCGTTGTCCCGGCATGATTACCGAAGTTGAGCCATGGTCCGTTGTCACTTGTAAAAATGACAAGCGTATTCTTTTCAAGTCCGTTTTTTATGAGAGCTTTCATTACTTCTCCAACTGACCAGTCGACCTCCATCATAACATCGCCGTACATGCCCTGTTTGCTTTTCCCTCTGAATTTTTCAGAAACCCCCAGCGGCACATGTACCATAGATTGAGGCAGATATAAGAAGAAATGCTCATTTTTATGCTGCTCTATGAACCTGACAGCACGTTCAGTATAAGTTGTCGTAAGCTTATCCTGGTCTGAAAGAGTCCTCACTTCTCCCACTTTTTCATTTCCTTCAATCAGTGGCAGAATGGGATAATTCATTTTAGTGCTTGTAGTATCTTTCAGCTGAATTGGTACGCCGTCATAATCGACAGGCCACATGTCATTGGAATACGGAAGACCATAATATTCATCAAATCCGTTCTGCAAGGGAAGGAATTCTTTATGATGTCCGAGGTGCCATTTTCCTATTATTCCGGTGTGATATCCCTTACTCTTTAACATTTCTGCTATTGTGGTTTCTTCGGGATTGATCCCGACTCTGGCAGATGGCATAAGTGCACCGGAGATTCCAATTCTGTTCGGATAGCAACCGGTAAGCAGTCCGGCTCTGGATGCACTGCTGACTGCCTGAGGACAGTAGTACCAGGTAAATTGCATACCCTGATCAGCCAGGCTATTCAGATTGGGTGTATCATACTGGTTTGCTCCTGTCCTGCCGATATCGCCATATCCCATGTCGTCCATCAGGATCAGTACGATGTTTGGAGTACATTGCCTGAATGTTTCAGCTTTTTGTGCTGTAACCGTGAAAGCTGTAAGTGATGCTGTTCCAAGACTGATTGCGGATCTGAGGCTTTTCATTTTTCCTTAATATTTTGAAGAAGTTCTGTTAATTCATTAATAATCAAAGGATTCTGAAGTGCGACATTAGTCTTTTCACCAATATCGGTGTTCAGATTATAAAGTTGCGGCAAAGGATCATTTCCGGTTTCGATATTAGTATTTGCCTGAACTTTCACACCAGGACCCGGTTCGATGAACTTCCAGTCGCCTTTGATCAGTGATAATCTGCCATTTGAAGCATGTTCCACAACCCATTCACGGTTTGCTTTCGATTTTCCTGTCAGAACATCGAGGTGATTCTGGCTGTCAGGACCAACTCCGGTTGCAAGATTTTGCCCGGTAAGTTTAGCAAATGAAGCCATCAGGTCAACCTGGCTGAACAGCGCTTCAGATGTACCAGGTTTAATTTTGCCTTTCCAGCTAACAATAAAAATGACCCGTGTACCTCCATCAAATGCGCTGTATTTGCCTCCTCTCAATGGACCTGCCGGCTTATGATTTCCAAGCTTTTCAACAGCTTCATCTTTATAACCATCGTCCACTACAGGACCGTTATCACTTGTGACTATAATTATAGTCGTTTTTGTCAGCTTAAGATTCTTTATGGTTTTAACTATCTCTCCGACTGACCAATCAAATTCCAGAATTGCATCACCCCTGGGGCCCATTCCGCTCTTTCCGGTGAATCTCTGGTTTGGCACTCTTGGAACATGAATGTCATGTGTTGAGAAATAGAGGAAGAACGGTTTATCTTTATTGCTTTCAATAAATTTTAAGGCTTTTCCTGTAATTACGTCTGCAATATTCTCATCTACCCAGAGAGCAGATTTGCCGCCTGTCATATAACCGATTCGGCTAATTCCATTTACAATTGTCATATCATGACCAGCGCTTGGATGCATTTTAAGCAATTCAGGATTTTCTTTACCGGTTGGCCATGTTCCAATTTTCCCAACATAACTTACTGATATAGGATCATTTGGATCAAGTCCCACTACCGTTCTGTCTTCTATAAAAACACATGGCACTCTATCACCTGTTGCCGGAATTATAAAGTTATAATCGAATCCCAGGTCCATCGGACCTGGTTTAATTTCACCATTCCAGTCAGGTCCACCCTCATGACCCAGGCCGAGGTGCCATTTCCCAACGACACCTGTTGTATAACCTGCATTTTTCATTACTGAAGCCAGGGTTGTACGATCTGGTTGAATGATAGCTGAAGCATCACCGGGTAAAACATTGGTTCCTTTTCTTCGCCAGGCATATTCACCTGTAAGAAGTGAATATCGCGAAGGAGTGCTGGTAGCAGATGTACAATGAGCATTAGTAAATCGTAAACCATGTTTTGCCAGCCTGTCGATATTTGGAGTGCTAATCCTTGTTGCACCATAACAACTTACATCACAATAACCAAGATCATCAGCATAAATGATAATAATATTTGGCTTTTCAGCTGTTTGAGCATTAACCAGCTGAGAGCACGCTATCGACATTATACCTAGTGTACCGGGAATAGAATTTATTATTCTGGGGAATGATATCATATTGTAAAATTATGATGTTGAATTACTTAATGATTCCTGATGACTTGGTACAATAGTACTAAGATAAAAGATTTTATAAATAGAATCAATAAAGTATTTTAGAATAGCGGGGGGAAAAAGAGCATATCTAATAGACAGAAAGTCTATTTTTCATAGTAATCATTTCACAAGAAATCAATAATGTCTGATACCGTTAAAAGATCATGCTTAACAGAGGATACCAACTTCTTGGTTTGAAATAGAATAATTTACCTGTTTTGTATTCACTTGCAAGATTATCGTCAGTCAGAATGTATAAACCTTCAGAATCATTTTCAATTGCATCACTCTTGCTTGCGATATTACTTAATGCTAATTTGTTGAGTATTTCTTCCATCTCTTTGTTATCTGGTTTGAACACAGGTTCCCCGTCTTTAATAAATTTTCTTAAACTCATCTTCTTTAATGTAGTGTCACTGGTGAAAGGTTCATCACTTCCGGCTACAAATGAAGAATATGTTGTTACGTATTTAAAAACTTTTGCAGCAGTATATTCAACATCTTTAGAACCGGTCGCATTATAATATAGTACACCTCCTTCATTCAGATGTTTTTTACAGATTTCTAAGAATTCAACTGACAGCAGATTGTTAACTTCTGAACGCCAGTGGAAAGTGGTATTCATGAGAATGAAATCATATTTATTATTATTAGTACGAAGCCACCGACGACCATCATCAATATATATTTTTATTCTATTATCCTCTTTTATTGTTCTGTTTTCGGGGTAGAAATCAATGATATCAAGATAGCCAGGATTTATTTCTACTATATCGATAGAATCCAATCCTGAATAGTTTGCCATTACCCTTGACCATGATGCACCGCTCATTCCTATTTCAAGAGCTTTTCTGGGATTTAGTTTAAGAGCAGCCATCATATATGCTCTGTCAATACCATTTCTGTTGTTCAACAAACTAATATTGAATCTTCCATCATACATGCCGTCTCCAAGTATAATATCATCTCCTTCGGGAACGCTCACCGTATTTATTATTCCGTTTCTGTTCTGAATTGTATGTCTGAATTCTTCTCCTGATTCATATTTGGTTTTGAAATAAATTTTCTCAAAAATATTATTGTATAGAAATCCAAATGAAGAAAATGAAATTATTGCCAGTATAATCAATCCAATTGCAAATTTCTTTTTAAATGGATTATCCTTTAAGGTAATCATCCATAGTATTAATCCGATTAAGAATGAGAATACACTGAAAAACAGCACATTCTTCTCAAAAGTAAACCATTGTAACAGGAAGAATCCTGTAAATATCGGACCAGATGTAGAACCCACAATATTTGAAAAATAAATGCCGGAAACTGAAAATCCAACATTCTTTGAGGTATTGATGGCATAATGAGACAAAAGAGGGAAAATTGCCCCGGTAAGGTACGATACCACACTTAAACTCAGATACATAAAGAAAAATGCTGCCTGATCAATTATTGCAAATGAATTGGAAATAAGAGGAATTAAGAGAAAGTACAGTGTTGAAGATGCCAATAACAACAGAATAATGATCTGGAAAATGTTATCCTTATATTTTTCGCAATAAGCACTTGCCTTATAAGATCCAAAAGCTATTCCAAGCAATATAAATCCTAAAACAAATGCGAATACTGTAGCCTGTGCTCCGGTTGAATAACTAACCAATCTGATCCATAAAATCTCCTGACTCATTGCGATAAATCCGCAAATGCCGGATAGTATCAAGATTAAGAAATATCTTTTTTTATTTATATATTCATCTGCTTTTTTAATTTCAATATTTACTGTTTCTTTAGAGCCTGCTGAGATTGCTGTCTTTCCCCTGCTGATGAACATGTATCCTAAAACGGCTACAGTGAAATTACATAATGCTGCAAATAATGTTGTCGAGAACATTCCAAGGTAAACAAACAACACACCCACAGTGAAAAAGCTCGCAAAAGCAGAACCTAAAGTGTTGATGAAATATAATAATGAAACAGTTTTCCCGACATTCTTAATATTGTTATAGAAATAGCTGACAAGTATCGGTAAGGTTGAGCCCATAAATATTGTTGGAATGGCCAGCATTCCATATGTAACCAGTGATTTTGTAAGAGTCGATCCGGTAATAGTCAGTTCAGAAAAATAGTTAATGATATATAAACTGAAAACTCCAAAAATTCCAACTGATAATTCACAAATGACAAAAAGCTGGAGCAAATATTTCGAGAAAACCTTAGATAAATATCCACCAACCAGAGAACCTATACCTAACCCAAACATAAAAATCGAAACAATAATTGTAACCGATTCAATATTGACTCCATAAAACTGGAATAGTGCCCGTTGCCATACAACCTGATATATTATTGCTGCAAATCCTGAAATAAAGAAAAGAACGTAAAACTTATCAGCATTGAATTTTGGTGAGTCAGGTTCCGGAATTTTATTTTTGGATATCACCCAAAAGACAAGGAGAAATTGCAGCAAAGCAAAGAATATCGTAGCCTGAAAAAAATCAAAATATATACCGAAATATCCGGCACATGTTATCAGAAAAATAAAATATGGATAAACATCCCTTTTCTTGTAATCGCTCATTTCTGATTGCCGAGTCAGGAACTGAGAAATTATCAGCCGCACCAGAAACCTTATAAAATAAAATATAATGACCATGGCCAATGCAGAAACAGCTAACCTGAATGGCATGGAATGCCTTTCCCATGAACCATTTTGAGCAAATTCCAATAAAGTTCCTCTGTTCGCCCACATTGAAGCAAACCAGGTAAACTGGACATTTAATCCAGTTATCAATGCAATAAGAATAAATCCAGCTTCTTTAAACCATTTAGTTTTTACTGATTGAACTCCAATTACATTATTCATAGAAAGCATTATTAAGTGTATAATTCTGAAAATAGCGACAAATGTAGCAAAAAAAATATATCAGGTGCATCAAGTAATAAATAAGTGCGATTCCCAAGACTCATTTTTACCGGAGGCCTTACTCTCAGAAGATGGAGGTAACTTATTCAAAGGAAAAGGGAAAAACTTCAGATGGTGTATGTGCCTGTCTAATAATATCTTCCATTTCCTTTACTATTTCAGGATGTGACGAAGCAACATCGTTTGTTTCACTTATATCCGTTGACAGATCATACAGTTCCAGAGAACCTTGCGGAGTTTTATCGACGTTGCGTTTAACAGCTTTCCATGTACCTTTCCGTACTGCAATCTTTCCACCCTGCTCATGGAATTCCCAGTAAAGATATTCATGCTGCTTCTGATTTCTTTTACCTAATAAAGTTGGTAGGAAAGATATTCCGTCAATGTTTTCAGGTGTTTGGGCGTCAGCAATTTCGGCCAGAGCAGGCATTATATCCCAGAATGCTGAGACCAGATCCGAAGTCGATCTTGCTTTTATTTTTCCCGGCCATTTTACAAGAAGCGGTGTTCTTATTCCGCCTTCATACAAATCACGTTTGTAGCCCTTTAAATCGCCATTGCTGTTAAAGAAGTCAGGATCGGCTCCGCCCTC
>JAPLEC010000251.1 GCA_026391515.1 Bacteroidia bacterium
TCTCGCAGAGTTTCTCAGGTTGCCTGCCAGGCATTACCATCTGCATGACAACAATGGTAAAGAAGATTCTCATGTTGCCGTAGGAGAGGGTACGATAGATTTTGAACCGGTGATGAAGGCTATACAGAAAAACAAGGTAATACCGGTGATTGAAGTAGCAACATTTGAGGGAGTGCTAAAAAGTATCCAGAAGCTCAACGTGCTCAGTCCTCCGTAAATTTCAAATTGCGGTAGAACATCGTTTTCTCTTAAGGGGACCTGTACTATTTCAAAAGTTCCGCAATGTTTTATAGGGATTACTAACAACGTAGTTAGGCAATCTTCCTCATCGGCTTAGTGGCACAACGCCTCCTTGGTACTGACGACGGGTAGATGGGCATGTCGTAACAATAAAGAGCCTATGTGACACAGCCTGGCAGTGTGCCTCCTTGGTAAGGAGGAAGTCCCGAGTTCAAATCTCGGCATAGGCTTGAATTATAAAGTCCAAATCTTTAAATCTTTTTTGCTTAAATTCCTGTAATTTGTTGTCTAAAATAGTATTCTATCTAACGATGAAATCACCTTTCAAGCAATGCCCCAGTATATGTGGATCTATGCACCCGCTTGCAATATTTAATAGATAAAAGATAAAGTGACAAAATGGTTAACAATTTACTGATAGTATTGGCCTACATGCAAATTGATGTTGGTTGATTGATTTCTCCTTTTGGAGAATGCATCAGAAAAAAAATCATTCTGCGGGATTTGCCCTGAATTTCTCTGCGCTGATGCGCTAAAACGCTGAAATACCAGACAGATAAAAGAGAACCGGTGTTTGATTATGCAGTTGTTTCGGATTCTGTAATTGTTAATAAAAAAAATAAGAAGGCAAAGGAAGACCCGAGGACGTTTGTTCTGGATTTGGAGAATTCTGGAAATTCTACCCGGACATATTAGGAAGCAATTATGTTTTTATATATTTTATGTATTCAACATTAAACCAGAATTTCAAAGCCCTATATTCTTTCTTTTTAGAGATGACCGTTATTGAATCTGCAAGTTTTGGGAACATCAGACTACTGGTTGCATAAAAAATTTTTTTAATGAATGGAGAGGTATGTGTTTTGGCCATATGGGAATATGTAAAGGTCGATATGGTAAATCCCGTAATCTCTAATAATTGGATTAACTCTTCCAAGGTATATTCTCTCCAGTGAATACCACAAATAGTAGGTTTTGTTTGATCCAGTTGTGTAACGGAATCACTAATGGAATTTCTTATGGAGCGCCCTAAAATAATTTTAATCCTGTTTATTAAATTTACTTGGTTTGGGGTCGTAATATATAAAATCCCATCCTTTTTCAGGATACGATTAATCTCCTGAATAAGAGGTAAAGGATTAAAATTTAAATGTTCAACTACTTCTGATAAAATTACCGCATCAAAATGATCATCCGGGTACGGCAATCCGTTTTGCCAGACATCTTTTAAATATCCTGAAGATGGCTGAACATTAAATTTTGAATATAATTCATTCAATTTACCATTGTTTTGAAATTCTGGAATATCATATGTATATACTTCAAACCCGATTTTTGCTAAAGCAATATCTACAACACCTAAAAATGAACTGATCTCGAGAACACACTTGTCATTAAAATTATCATTAAAAATGTTATTAAAATCTATCAGTATATTTTCATATTGAGAATGCAAAAAATCAATATAGTTTTTCTCTCCTTTGTCATCCCAAAGATTCATTAAAATAATTGGATTTTTGCCATAAACATTAATAATAATATCATTGAGTATGGCTTTTAATTGATCATTGGTATACGTCATAATAATGATTATTTGACTGCTTTGTATTTCTCACCTTTGTATTACGAGTAATACCGAAACTTTCAGGACTGGAACAGCCATAAAATTTTTTTATCATTTCCGTGACCTGCTGGGTTTTATATAAGTTTTTATATAAGAAAACACAACGGTTACTGATTATTTCATTATTTAAGGTGTAGTATGGATAGTGGAAAAATTATCGAAGATTCGTTCGAATATGTAAAAGAAGGTCTCGTCCGAAAATGGGATGTATGGATACTGCTGGTTTTTTGCTTGATTGTATTCCCGCTCTATCTTGGTTATATTATACGGATTTTTCGTGGTGCAAATCCATCCCCGCAATTAGACACCTGGGGCAGCATGTTTATTGATGGTATAAGACTTCTCATTGTCGGAGGAAC
Source organism: Bacteroidia bacterium (assembly GCA_026391515.1). GTDB lineage: Bacteria > Bacteroidota > Bacteroidia > Bacteroidales > VadinHA17 > LD21. The sequence goes on from JAPLEC010000251.1 coordinate 2,224, forward strand.
CTACACAATACCGGTTCTCATCCTTTGTTTTGTATTTTTCGGAAGTGCAGATATGATAAGGTCTTCCGTGAGTCCCAGTACAACAGGAGGTTTATTAATTGCAGTTCTCATGGGAGCGATTATTCTTATTATCGTTGCTATCATAACCTGGTTGCTCGTATTGATAGCGGTTGTACGTTTTGCACATACAGATAGTATTGGGGAAGCGTTCAATTTCGGGGCTATCTTTAATCATATTGGTAAGATTGGCTGGATGAATTACATTATTGCACTTCTCATGCTACTAATCGCTCTTGTTAATATTACGATAATCTGCCTGTTGATCAATATGGTAATCTCCTACACTGGCATTTTTCTGTTCCTCATACTGCTTCCATTCCTGTGTCTGTTCTCTCCACGCTACATCACCCTGCTCTATGAAAGTACCGGGACGGCATAATTATTTTTGAAGGTCCCACGGCAGAAATTCCCAACATATTCGCTTTTTGCTTCCCTAAAAATTGAAATTGTAAATTTATTCTCTTAAAACGTATTTCCATGCTGATTTGAGGAGATGATATCTTTTTCCTACTACATTACTGTCTGACTCTGAACTCATAGCGATAGATGATTATTACATATAAATAGCATTGATAAATATTGATGTACATACATAAGTACCAGAAAGGGTATATGCCGCTTATTTAAACCTGTATACGTGAGATGTCAGTGCGGAAAATACCCAAATATCAAATGCTGTTTAGAGTGAGGTAAGAAATTCATGAATAAGAGTGATGCTGAGGCATTGTTGCGACAGGGCATCGAACTCTATGATCTTGGCAGATATCAGGAAGCCATTATCATGTTTGACCGGGCACTCGCCCTCTTTCCCAACCTTTCAAAAG
>JAPLEC010000134.1 GCA_026391515.1 Bacteroidia bacterium
TGTGTCGGACCGGCTATAATACCCATAATGATTGCGACCAGGAATAATCTCAGAAAATTATCAATCATCACATTCCATCCGGTCCCATAACTGTTACCGAAGGAAGGAACTAATTTGTATTCTTTATTTGTTTCCATAACGTAAATTATTAATTATCTGTTTAAGTTTGTTTTCGAATCAAATGTAGGACATTCTCTTCTGACGGGCTTCATACTATAGTAGTGATTATTTATTTTCCTACTTTAGTATGGATACCAAGACTTTAGTAGTGGATATCTTTATACCCTGATAAATAAGGATTTTGTACCTTTATATATTATGGTGAAGTATCTGGTTTCTCTGGTTTTTATCGTTTCAATTGCACTGGCGGCAGGTGGAATAATCTTGTCGACGAGATTAAGAAACAGGCAAAAGTCGGAATTTTTTTCCACTCTTCTTTATTTCCAGGTTTTCATTTATACATTCGGATTCTATGGCATCTGGGGACAGGTAGTAGTCAAATCTTTTCTTTCACCCTATATTTCAGCAGAGCTTCTCATAAGGTTTACAGACGTAGCAATATTGCTTGGTTTACCCTTTCTTGTTTTCGCCTGGTTGATGCTGATACAGTTTTCAATGGATATTTCGGGAAGGAAAAGATCTGGCTGGATGGTACTCTGGTTTCTGGTTTCTAATTTTCTGATAATCCTGGTAGTTGGCTATATAATATTGAAAATAAGTGAAATAAAGCCTGATTTATTGTTAAAGTACTATTTCATTTTCATGAATTTCATTTATTCAATTGCAGCTTCCCTTCTCATTGCATTTCCGCTGAAGGGTCGATCAGTTATTCATAATTATGACAGGAGGATTATTGCACCAGTTATAGTACTTTCAATGGCAGCACAGAGCACAGTCCTGTTTTTCTATACTTCACAATACTGGTTTGCCTTGATATTTATATTTCTCTATTTTGCCGGAAATGCGTTCGTCCCTGTTTATTTGAATTACGGAACACTTCTTTCATCATTTACCGAAGAGCCAAAAGCTGAACTTTCCTTTGAAGAATTCTGCAGGAAATTTGAAGTATCACCCAGGGAATCAGATATAGTTCGTGAGATATGTAACGGACTAAGCAACAAAGAGATATCAGAAAAACTATTTATCAGCCTGCAGACTGTAAAAGACCATACTCACCGGATCTATATCAAGACTAATGTAAAAAGCAGGGTGCAGCTGATCACACTGGTAAAAGAAGAGGTAGGGATGTGAGGTCATGCAGTCTTGCAAGTCTTTGATCTTTGATCTTTTGTCTTTTATCTTTTATTTTCTCTTCTCCCCCGCCATAAATTCCAGGAATACTAACACCGGCCCACCTGAAAATTTAAGTTCAATGACCTTCCCAGCTGCTTCATTCAACGTCGCCTCCCACCAGTTTTTCAGCTTCCGGTTGTTTAAGGGATATCGCAAACCGGTTGAAGTAATCTTCGTTTCAGGATTTATTGAGAAAACAGAAACATGCTGCCCGGGAAATGACTCTATTTTACAGCTTTTCTGAAAAGGAAGAAATATCCCGGTATCCGTCACCATTTTAACATTAACATACTCTGAATATACCGTAAGCAATGAAATATTTCCGACGGTGTGATCTTCACGCTTACCTGTTGCACCAACAATTATTAAATCGTTATAACCTGATTCATGACACCACTTGACTGCCTTGGTCAGATCGTTTGTCTCCTGGTCTTCATCTTTATAAATACGGTCAGCAAATTTTTTTGCCAGCTTATCACTCAGGGAGTCCATATCACCGACAATTGCATCAGGGATCATGTTTGCTTTAACCAGGTTTTCTGCACTTCCGTCACAGCAGACTATCACATCGGCATTTTTGAGATGCCCAAGCGGGATAGGGTGTTCAGGGAAGGTACCATCGGCCACTATTACTGTTTTTAATGACATATTTCCTTTTAATTTTTCAAAATTTCTAATTCTCTTTTTATTTCTAAACCCTACCGGTAGGGTTTTATTTTCCGGGTAAAGATTTCTTCCATTCTATCAGTCCGACAAACGACATTGCACAATATACTATATATAATATTACTGTCGGATAGAGTGCTCTTGTAAAAAATAGTATCGAAGCAGCTATGTTGACGACAATCCACAGAAACCAGTGCTCATAGATTTTCCTTGCAAGCATCCATGTCGCAATTATTGAAAGTGAAGTGATGAATGAATCCCATTCTGGCACCGGAGAATCTGTAAGCTTGTCAAGGGCAAACCACATTATGAAGTACAAAATTAAAAAAACGATTGCCAGAATGATACCGGTTTTGAAGGTTAATCTACTGACATTTAGCTTATTACTATCTGAACTTGGATTATTGCTCATGTCTTTTACATCCCCCTTGCCTTCCCGCTGACGCGGGACAGGCTCTTCGAAGGGGGAACTTACCTTTTTCTGCCCTGAGCCCTGCGCCCTGAGCCCTGCGCCTCTTACCCACCAATACCATCCAAGTATGCTGATTACCAGATAATAGCCCTGCAGGCTCATATCAGCATAAAGTTTACCGGTAAAAAAAACCCATATATAAACAGCCGAAGTAATAATACCGACGGGCCAAAGCCATAAGTTTTGCCTTATTTCAAAGATGACATAAAGGATTCCCGTAACAGCTCCAAAAATCTCGATGTAATTATTTGATAACCAGTCGGAAAAATACATTATCTGAATATCTGTTATCAGAACATTATACCTGCTCTGAACATAAAATTAATGCCTGCCTGCGGGAAATATCCATCAACTGTCTTTTGTGAACCGCTTTCAATATATTTATAAACCCATGCATTTGTTTCATATTTCTTATCAAATAAATTATTTATCGTAAACTGGAACGTGAGTTTTTTAAACATCTTGTTTATTAGAGTATATGATAATGAAAGGTTTTGAACTAAATATGCTTTTAACATTCTTTCAGGATTTTGCGTGTTATCAATGTATTGTTTCCCAACGTATTTAGTATTGAAATCTAAATGAATTTTTTTGAACGGTTCATATTCAATAACTGAACATGCTGTTATTGAGGGAGAGAAAGATATCCTTTTATTTTTCAGTGTGTCCTTTTCCTGACTCCAGGTATCCCAGTTTTCTGTATAATCGACAAAAACCGGAATAATATTCCTGCTTAATGTCACATTACCGTACCAGTTTAAATTCTGGAGTATCTGGATTCCGGATTCGAGTTCAATCCCCTGTCTGTAGCTTTTTGATACATTAGTTAATACCGGATCACCTACATTGTTTATTTCACCAGTAGAAATCAACTGGTCTTTATAGTACATATAATACAGATTCCCTTTTAACTTGAGTTTTGATGAGCTGAATTCGTAACCGGCCTCAAGATCATATAATTTTTCCGGTATGGGTGTTTTACCGGGGTCTGCATCAGTAAAATTTCCCCTGTCCGGCTCTCTTTGGGAGATTCCAAATGAGGCATATACTTTTTGTTTATCATTTAAATTATACAATATTCCGGTTTTTGGATTAAAAA
>JAPLEC010000298.1 GCA_026391515.1 Bacteroidia bacterium
GATATTGAACTCAATAAATCTCTTGTAAATCTCTCCGATCTCAAATATTTTGTACCGTTTGTTAAAGACATGAATGAATCGGTATGGCTTTCAGGAAAAGTTTCCGGCACAGTTTCGGAACTCAGAGGCCGGAATATTAACCTGTCGTTCAGCGATTATACCCTGCTTGACTGTGATTTTGATTTTTCAGGTTTGCCGGATATAGAGAACTCATTTATTTATATTGGCATTAATAATCTGGTAACCAATGCAAAAGATATTGAAAAAATCAAAATCCCGGGGAAAAATGCCATCAGGATTCCTGAACTTTTATATAAACTGGGAACAGTAACTTTTAATGGAACCTTTACCGGATTTACCACCGATTTTGTGACATATGGAAAGTTAATTACCAGTGAAGGAACAATCAGTACGGATATTTCATTCAGGCCGCAGGGAAAAAATAAATTTCAAATTAAAGGATTGGTCAAGGGAAGCAACATTGCCCTTGGACAGTTAACAGGCAAACCCCAGTTATTTGGCAATCTGAGCATGAAAGCAGATGTCGACGGATATGCGTACTCGCTGAAGAAATTCAATGGTAATCTGACAGGTTTGATAGATAGTATAGAAATAAATAATTATAAATATCGCAATATTTCCCTGAATGGAATTTTCAGCGAAAATACATGGGATGGCAATATTAAAATCTCAGAGGATAATATAAAAATGGATCTTCTGGGGATGTTTAATTTCAGCAGTGAACTGCCTGAGTTTGATTTCACCCTGAATCTGGCACATGCCGATCTTCACAGGCTCAATTTCAACAAATCTGACACATCGTCGTCGCTTTCAATGTTACTTACAGCTAATTTCACAGGCAATAACATTGATAATCTTGATGGTGAAATCAAGATTTTAAATTCAAACATGAAGAAATACGACAATATACTTGATATCTATGATTTCTCGATAAAAACGTTCACGGAGAATAATAAACCAGCAATAAGTTTGCGTACCGATTATATGGATGCAGACCTGCGTGGTCACTACAATTTTGCAGGATTAGGAACTCTTTTTAAGACAGCACTGTCATCAATGATGCCTTCACGTTTTTCAACACCAGTAATCCCAGAGGAACTCAACCGGAATAATTTTACTTTTAATATCAATTTTAAGAATACAGATAAAATCAATAATTTCTTTCGCACCGGGCTTTTGCTTGCTGATAAAAGTTCAATCAGTGGAGAAATTCTGGTTGACAGTATAATAAGTGTCAGAGGAGAATCTAAAAATCTGAGTTTCAAAGGAATTAATTTTAAAGACTTATCGGTTGATGCAAGTTTTTTATCTCCGGACCTCCTTGTAAAGGTGAAAAGTTCTTCGCTTAATCTGCTGGGACAATCTGAACTTATGGGATTTACGGTTGACCTTTATACTCATCCCGACAACTTTATTTTGACTACTGACTGGGATAACAAGGGGACCGACCTGAACCGGGGAAGTTTCATTGTAACCGGAACATTTATTAAAAGCGAAAATGAAAAAGCGAATCCTTTCCTCAAAATTACTATTGATTCAACCCGCATTTACAGCCGGAATAATTTATGGCAAATAAGCCGCTCAGGCATTGTTCTGGATTCCAACTCTGTAAGTATTAATAAGCTGTATATCAGCAATAAAGAACGATATTATCTTGTCGATGGCACTCTGTCAGACGACCCCGGCGATACACTTCATCTTGAATTTAAAGGGATAGATATTTCTCCGCTTAATTATCTTATTAATAAGAATAAAAAGCCAGATAAAATCGCGCTTTCATTAAAAGGATTATTAAATGGACAAGTCTTGCTGACAAATCTTTACAAGAACCCGCTAATTGAAAGTAATCTAAAAATCAATAACTTATCCCTGCTTCAAAGTGATTACGGTGATCTCTCAATCGTCTCAGAATGGAACAAGGAGAAAAAAATTGCTGATATCCATGCTGAAAATAATCTTGATAATAAAAAGCTGCTTGAGATCAGCGGGAATTATGATCCTGCAATGAAGAAGATAGATCTGACTGCAAAAGCCGACAAGCTGCCAATCGATGCTCTGAATCCGCTCCTTAAAATATTTGCTTCAGGTATAAGCGGTACTGCAACAGGGAAAGTCAATCTTTCAGGAGAAATGAAAAAGTTAGTACTCAAAGGAGCGCTGATGGCCGAAAACGCTTCCATGAAAATAGATTACCTGCAGACAAAATATAAGATAAACGATTCTATAAGATTCGATAAGAATGACATTATTTTTAAAAATATAAAGGTCACCGATGAAAAAGGCAATACTGCAACTCTCAATGGTTCAGTTTATCATAAGTATTTTAAAGGATACAGCGCAGATATTATAATCAATGCCAATGATTGTATGGTGCTGAACACAAGACCCAAGGATAATAATCTGTTTTATGGTACTGCGTATGCAACCGGAGTTACGACAATTAAAAGTATCCCGGGATCCCTTTCGTTTGATATTTCTGCAAAAACAGGCAAGAACACAAAATTCTATATACCTCTGAATTCATCAGAAACAATCTCTGAATATTCCTTTATAACTTTTATCAACACTGATAGCACCAATCATCAATCAAGGCCGGTTGAAGCCAGTATTCCTTTAAATACTGCAAAAACAGGAATTGATCTGAACTTCGACCTGGAAGTGGCGCCTGATGCAGAAGTACAGCTTATCTTCGACTTAAAAGGTGGTGATGTGATGAAAGGACACGGATCAGGTGATCTGAACATAAATCTTAATAAGAAAGGTGAATTCAAGATTTCAGGAGATTATGTAATTGAAGATGGTGATTATCTTTTTACTCTTGGAAATATGCTGAATAAATCATTCAGTGTTGAAAATGGAGGTAAGATCTCTTTCAACGGAGATATCAAAAATGCAGAGATTGACATGAAAGCCATTTACAAGCTTAAAGCTTCACTTTATGAAATACTTCAGGATGAAAGATTTAATGAAAGAATTCCTGTGGAGTGCCAGATAAATCTTTCAGGGAAACTGTTTAATCCGGTAGTAAATCTCGACATTTATCTGCCCCTGGCAGACGAAGCTACCCGGACCTATCTGAAAAATGTGATTACAACTGAAGAAGAACTCAGTCGTCAGTTCCTGTACCTCCTGGTAATGAACAGCTTTTATGCTGATCCATCCTACGGAACATCGCGTACAAACACTACATCCACAGGGACATCTGCAATGGCAGTTACGACGACTGAAATGGTTTCAAATCAACTTAGTAACTGGTTATCACAGATCAGCAATGATTTTGAAATTGGATTTACTTATCGTCCGGGTTATAAAGATATTAACTCCGACGAGGTGCAGCTTGCATTATCGACTCAGCTCCTCAACGACAAGGTGGTGATAAATGGGAATTTTGATGTGAGAGGAACAACGAGCGGAACAACAAGCGGAACAACAAATAATACTGATCAGCTGACCGGCGATTTTGATATTGAGTATAAGATAACTGAGAAAATAAGATTTAAGGTATTTAACAGGTTTAACAATCCCTACACTGGTAAACAAGCTCCGTACACCCAGGGATTCGGATTATTTTTCAGGCAGGATTTTGACAATTTTTCTGACCTCTTCAGAAAAAAAACAAAATCTGACATGAAAAAAGAAGAAGAGCCTGTCGTGCCTGAAAATTAGCTTTTCCTCTGCTATAAACTGAATCTTAATTACTTTGGTTAATAAATAATTTAGCATTGTTATTAACAGGGTATAATAGAATACTATACAAGTACGTTTTTAAATAACTTCGCACGAAAAAATATTAATTGAGTAAGTAATAAATACGAAGACATGGGATTTTTACAGTTCATTTTGCAAACCAGCTCTGTTCCTGTTGAAAAAGCAGGTGAGATGAAATTAACTTTGCTTGACCTGGCAATTAAAGGAGGGTGGGTAATGATACCCATCATACTTTTGTCTTTTGTTGCAGCTTATATCTTTATTGAAAGATATTATGTTATCAGAAAAGCAACAAAGGAAGATCAGAACTTTATGAACAGGATTAAGGACTATATTCATGATGGCAAGATTGAAGCTGCACTTGGGTTATGCAGATCGACAAACAGCCCATCGGCACGGATGATAGAAAAAGGTATCACCAGGCTGGGCAGACCCTTGCAGGATATTAGCACTGCTATTGAAAATGTCGGAAAACTTGAAATATCAAAGCTTGAAAAAGGATTCCCTACTCTGGCAACAATAACAGGTGCCGAACCAATGCTTGGATTCCTTGGAACAGTTATCGGGATGGTTCAGTCATTTTATAATATGGAACAGGCTGGAAATAATATTAATGTTTCACTTATGTCGGGCGGAATATACACAGCCCTGATAACTACGGTAGCAGGACTTATTGTTGGTATCCTGGGATATTTTGCTTACAATACACTCGTAGTCCGTGTCGAGAGAGTGGTCTTTAATCTTGAAGCCACCCTTACTGAATTTATGGATATTTTAAATGAACCAGTAAAAACAGACCGATAAAATGGCAATCACGCAACGAAATAAGATTAGTGTAAATTTTAGTTCAGTGGGTATGACTGATGTTGTATTTAATCTGCTTATTTTCTTCATGTTAACATCAACGCTGGTTCATCCGACTGCTTTGAAGCTGCTTCTTCCGAGAGGTGATACACAGACTTCTGCAAAACCACAGACAACTGTATCAATAACCAGCGACCAGAAGCTGTACGTTGAACAGCAGCCTGTTGCAACCATTGATGAAATGGAGCAAATTCTGAAACAGAAGCTTGGAAGCGCTCCTGAAACCTATATTGCTCTTCACGCCGATAGAACTGTCCCGTTTGAGAGAGTTGTTGAAGTACTGAATATTGCACAGAAAAATAATTATAAGCTGATAATTGCAACCTCGCCCAATTAACGAAATCCGCAGGTTTCCTTCTGAACGCAGGAAAGGAATAGTTGGAACATTATCAATCCACCTGGTTGTCCTTGCTTTGTTGCTGGTTCTTGGATTCTCAGCTACTCCACCTCCAGAAGCTGAAGAGGGTATCCTTGTTAATTTCGGTACCGACGAAACTGGTATGGGGCTGATTGAACCATCTCCTCCGGCAATTCAGGAAGAGACTTCTCCTCCCCTTCCTTCAGATGCATCAAAAAATACAAATGAAGATGCCTTACTCACACAAAATACTGAAGAAGCTCCGACAGTTAAAAAAGTTGACCCTGAAGCTGAAAAGAAGCGTTTAGAAAAGATTGAAACTGATAAAAAACACAGGGAAGAGCTTGAAGCAGAAAAGATCAGGAAGGAACAGGAAGAGCTTGAGAGAAAGAGAATTGAAGCTGAACAAAAACGCCAGGCCGATA
>JAPLEC010000411.1 GCA_026391515.1 Bacteroidia bacterium
TGTCTGAATAGAGATTCAGAATATTGCCTGTCCGGATTCCAATTGCAGAATGTCCGACAGTATTATATACAATAAGTTCGTCTGTTGTTTTTGTCAGAATACTTCTTGTTGAACCAATCAGAATGAAAATCATAAGGAAAGTAAGAGGATAAAGAATGGAAATTGATTTCCTGTTAAGGAGGAAACGGAGAAACAGGAAAATAGTGATTGTCAATAAAATACATTCACCAGCTGTAAGACCGATATTTTCAATTGTTGAGAGTGGCAATGAAGATGCTTTTTCTGTAAGCAATTCTGTCAGTCCAGTCAGATAATCAAGTATCCTGGCAAGAATCTGTGACAGGAAATGAACCGGGAATGTCAGAGGGACAAGGCATCCTATTATAATTACAACAGAGGATAATGGAACAATTATAATATTTGATAAAATAAACCAGGTCGGGAACCTGTTGAAGAGCATAATTGTCAGCGGCAATGTACCAGCCTGGGCAATTATTGTAACCGCGGCTGATTGCCAGATAAGATCTGGTACCCGATGCCTGAATTGGATTTTAAGATAGAAATCGCGATAAAAACTTATGATATAAATGACTGCCGAATATGAAAGCAGGAAGCCTGCCTCAAATATTACCGAAGGTCTGATTATTGCAAGAATAAAAGCTGAAGCCAGGACAGAATTAATTCCGTTTACCGGCCTTTTTATAATGTTTCCTGCCTGGAGAAAGGAAAACATAAGTGTTGCCCTGAGAACCGAGGGTGTTAGACCTGTTACAAAAGCAAACGACCATAAGATTATCAAAGTGATTAAGACTCTTAGTATATTAAGCCTGCGTTTCATAAAGAAGAGCAGCTTAAAGACAAACAGGCTCAATATAACTGCATGAAGTCCGGATACTGCCATTATATGCATTACTCCGGCCTTTATGAAATGCAGCTTCTGTTCAGGATCCAGCATATTTTTCTGACCAAGGGTTATCGCAGCTACAAGTGCAAGCCTTTCTCCCTTAATTCCTCTTTCCCTGTACATATTGATTATCTTTTCTCTTATTATCAATGCTCTGTGTATCAGCTTTCTATGTACAGGAACCAAATGGCTTATAATGTTGCTGCTATCGGCAAATGCATAGTACCTTATACCCTGATTCTCCATATAAAACCTGTAGTCAAATTCATAGGGATTACCTCTGCTGGTAATTGCTGAAGGTTTGCATCTGATCATCAGCCGGTCTCCGGGGAGCATCGAACTGCAAGCAGAAAATTTTTTACAATAAATCAGTAAAGAGCCCTTTACTGGATTCTGACCAACTTTATCTATCTTCTTTTCAATCCTGAAAATCATTTTATAAGAGTTATCCTTTTCTTCCGGATATTCTGACAGATAACCTGAAAATATTACCTCTTCAGTTTTCAGAATTGAAATATCTTCTTTCTCTTTTGTATATAGAAAAAGGCCTGATATGAATAATACTGAGGTCAGAGAAATACCATAGACGAGATTAGTCAGATATTTATTGAAGAAAAGACTGGAACAAAAGCCAATAAGAATAATTATTCCTGTTATGACAAAGAAAATACCTCCCGGACTGAAATACAATCCGCTGACTATGCCGGCACAAAATGGCAGGCCGATTCGAAGAAACGGTATTTCTTTATGAAGCACAGTCCGCAGCTAAGAGACTGTATAAAGATAAGAAAAAGTACTTAAAGTGCCTAAAGTACTTAAAATGCCTGAAGTTATTTCTTTAACTCTAAGTACTCCAGGCACTTTAGGCACTCTAGGCACTTCTAATCTTTTGCCCTGGAAGTATTGTTTTGTAATCAGCTTCAAACTTGCCTTTGCTGATAGCTGTAAGCTTGCTCTTGATCAGCCTTTTTCTTAATGGGTTGATTTTATCGGTAAATAGTATCCCGTCAAGATGGTCGTATTCATGCTGGATAATCCTTGCTTTATAGCCGTCATAAACTTCATTGTGGAATACCCAGTTTTCATCATAATATTTAATCCTGATATGAGATTCCCTGTTCACCTCCTCCCTGATGTGAGGGATGCTCAGACATCCTTCTGTCATAGGTTTTAGCTCACCGCATTTTTCAACAATATGAGCGTTTATAAAAGCTTTTTTGAAATTGGCCAGCTCTGGCTCTTCATCAGCAACCGGAGTTCCGTCAATGACAAAGATCCTGATAGATTTTCCTATCTGCGGAGCTGCAAGTCCCAGTCCTTCAGAGCAATACATTGTTTCAAATAAATCTGAAACAACCTGTTGAAGACCAGAATAATCCTTATCAATATCTTCAGCAACTTTTCTAAGCATCTGATGGCCGTATATGACTATGGGATAGGTCATTTTAATTCTTTGTTTTCCTGGTACCTGATCTTTTATCGAGAAAGGACTGGAGTATTATTGATGCGCTGATCATGTCAATAATCATCTTATTCTGCCTTGCTTTTTTTTTAGCACCTCCGTCAATCATTGCCCTGAAAGCAATCTGCGATGTGAATCTCTCATCAACAAGATGTACAGGTATTTCTGGAAATCTCTTCCGGAGTCTTTTGATGAACGGATCAATATATTTAACAGATTCACTTGGTTTATTGTTCAACTGAACAGGATACCCTATAACAAAAGCTTCAATCTGTTCCGACATTAAATATTCATTTAGAAAATTGTCAAATTCCTGAGCCTTAACGGTGTTCAACGGGGAAGCAAATATCTGTAACGGATCTGTAACTGCCAGACCAACACGTTTTTTGCCGTAATCTATGCCGAGTATCCTGCCCATTTTCTTAATTCAGCGGTCAAAAATACTAAATATTATTTTAAAGAAGGTTGGGATAACAACAGAGAAGCTTAAAAAAGAACTTTATCTTCCCTTCGTGCTCTTAGTGCGAACTTTGTGTCCTTTGTGGTTAGAAAAATCATTTAACCACGAAGAGCACAAAGTAAAAACACAAAGAACACAAAGGATAAAAAAAAGCCACCTATTCAGATGGCTTTTATTATTCATGAACCTGTTAACTGGCTGGTTGTGCCGCTTTTGCTGCAAATTCCATTGCAGCTAATCTCTTGTAGGAGTTGTACCTCCATTTTGAATTTTCCTCGGCAGCTTTGAATAGTACTTCAGCTTCACCGGGGAACGACTTAACAAGGGAGGTATAACGCACTTCTGAATTGAGGAAAGCCTGGAATTTACTCCAGTCAGGCTCTTTTGAATCAAGAGTGAATGGATTCTTACCTTCAGCCTCAAGCTGCGGATTGTACCTGTAAAGATGCCAGTAACCGGCTTCAACAGCAGCTTTTTCCTGTGCCTGTGTTTTACCCATACCATCCCTTAGGCCATGGTTGATACATGGTGCGTAAGCAATTATCAGTGACGGACCCGGGTATGCTTCAGCTTCTTTTATTGCCTTGAGATACTGGGGATTGCTTGCACCCATAGCTACCTGGGCAACATAAACATAACCATAACTCATTGCCATCATGCCAAGATCTTTTTTCCGGATCTTCTTGCCTGATGCAGCAAATTTTGCCACTGCCCCGGCAGGTGTCGATTTGGATGCCTGTCCGCCGGTATTTGAATATACCTCGGTATCGAGTACAAGAATATTCACATCTTCACCTGAAGCAATTACATGGTCGAGCCCGCCGTAACCGATATCATATGCCCAGCCATCGCCACCGAAAATCCAATGTGATTTTTTAACAAGATATTGCTTCAGACTAAGTATCTCTTTTGCAACTTCTGATTTCTCTTTTTCACAGGCTGCAATGACCTTTACTGAAGCAGCTTTTGATGCTTCGGCATTATTCATTCCTGCGAGCCATTCATCAAATGCAGCTTTGGTATTAGCGCTTACAGAACCGCTGTTTTCCTTCATCCTGAGTGCGATCCTCTCTCTGAGTTTATTGACGCCCAGGGATATACCGAGACCATACTCAGCATTATCCTCAAACAGTGAATTTGCCCATGCGACACCGTGACCGGTCTTATTATGGGTGTACGGTGTGCAAGGAGCTGAGCCACCGTAAATTGATGAACATCCGGTTGCATTGGCAACAATCATCCTGTCGCCGAAGAGCTGGGTGATAGCCTTGATATATGGAGTTTCACCGCAGCCTGCGCATGCACCTGAGAATTCAAACAGCGGCTGTGAGAACTGGCTGTTCTTGACATTCACAAATTTATCAACAATAGTATCCTTATAACCGACTTTTTCATGCATGTAGGTCCAGCGTTCAGCTTCTGCAAGTTGGGTTTCAAAAGGCTTCATTATCAGCGCTTTATTTTTTGAAGGACAAACATCGGCACAGTTGCTGCAACCGGTACAGTCATAAACGCTCACCTGTATTTTGAACCTGTACTGTTTCAGTACACCAGGTATACCCTGAATGGTCTTCGTACCTGCAGGAGCATTTTTTGCCTCTTCTTCTGTGAGCAGGAATGGACGAATGACTGCATGAGGACATACATAAGAGCACTGATTGCACTGAATGCACTCATCGGGCTGCCATTCCGGAACGTTTACTGCAATACCGCGTTTTTCATAGGCAGATGTTCCTGCCGGGAAAGTGCCATCTTCTCTTCCTTTGAATGCACTAACCGGCAGGTCATCACCTTTCATTGCATTTATCGGTTCCATAACCTCGCGGATGAATTCAGGAATATTGCGGGTATCCTTTTTCTTTTCAACTTTGATATTTGCCCATTCGGCAGGGATCTCAACCTTTGTCACATTGCTGCCTTTATCGACTGCTGCATAGTTCATGTTGACTACATTTTCACCTTTTCTTCCGTAAGTTTTATAGATAGCTTTCTTCATTTCTTTTTCAGCTTCCTCATACGGAATCACATTTGCCAGCTTAAAGAATGCAGCCTGCATAATTGTGTTTGTTCTTGTTCCGAGACCAATCTCTTCTGCAATAATTGTAGCATTGATCATGTAGAAGTTTATCTTGTTTTCAGCAAGATATTTCTTCATATGATCAGGAAGGCGCTTTCTTGTTTCTTCGGCATCCCATATCGAGTTCAGAAGAAAAGTTCCACCAGGCTTTAGTCCTTTCAGCATATCATATTTGTCGAGATATGACGGAACATGGCATGCAACAAAATCAGGAGTGTTTACAAGGTATGGTGAGCGGATCGGCTTATCTCCAAAACGCAGATGGGAGGTTGTTATACCGCCTGATTTTTTTGAATCGTATGCGAAATAGGCCTGGCAGTATTTATCAGTTGTATCGCCTATAATCTTGATTGAGTTCTTGTTTGCACCTACTGTCCCGTCGGAACCGAGTCCGTAAAATTTTGCAGAATATGTTCCGGGAAGGGCAACATTAATATCAGGAAGTATCGGAAGTGAGCTCAGTGTTACATCATCTTCGATACCTATTGTAAAATGATTTTTTGGCTCTTTGAGCTTCATGCTTTCAAAGACAGAAAGAACCATTGCCGGTGTTGTATCTTTTGAGCTTAATCCGTAACGTCCTCCAAGGATCATCGGCTTCTCCGGTCTGTCATAGAACATTTCTTTAATATCGAGGAAAAGAGGATCTCCTGGTGATCCGGGTTCCTTGGTCCTGTCAAGAACTGAAATTTTCTTAACTGATTTCGGATAAACATTGAAGAAATACTTTGATGAGAAGGGACGATAAAGATGGACACTTATTAATCCGACCTTTTCACCTTTATCTTCAAGAAAATCAATAACTTCCTTGGTTGTATCGGTTATTGAGCCCATTGCAACGATTATATTCTCGGCATCTGGTGCACCATAGTATGTAAACGGTTTGTATTCCCGGCCTGTCAGCTTCGATATTTCACTCATATAGTGATTTACATAATCCGGTATAGGTTCATAGAATGGATTTACAGCTTCTTTTGCCTGGAAGAAAATATCAGGATTCTGTGCTGTTCCTCTTGTAACAGGATGTTCAGGATTCAGGGCGTTATCGCGGAACCTTTTCAGAGCGTCCCAGTCGAGCAGTTTTTTCAGATCATCCATTTCGAGCATTTCTATCTTCTGGACCTCAGCTGATGACCTGAATCCATCGAAGAAATGAAGGAACGGGATCCTCGATTTTATTGCAGTAAGGTGAGCAACACCTGCAAGGTCCATTATTTCCTGTACACTGCCGCTTGCCAGCATTGCAAAACCGGTCTGACGAGTGGCATAAATGTCGCCGTGATCGCCGAAAATAGACAAAGCATGTGCAGCAACAGTACGGGCGCTGACATGGAATACTCCGGGGAGAAGCTCAGCAGCTATTTTGTACATGTTGGGGATCATCAGGAGTAATCCCTGGGAGGCTGTAAAAGTGGTACAGAGAGCGCCTGCCTGAAGTGCACCGTGAACAGCTCCTGAAGCGCCGCCTTCCGACTGCATCTCGACAACTTTTACTGTTTCTCCGAAAATGTTTTTCAGTCCGTTGGCAGACCATTCATCTACGAATTCGGCCATTGTGGACGATGGTGTGATAGGATATATGGCAGCTACTTCGCTGAACATATATGCAATATGCGATGCAGCCTGGTTGCCGTCGCATGTTATAAATTTTTTTGTTCCCATTGTGAAATAGAATATTTAGTTATTGTTAATTTATTAACAGATGACAAAGTTATTGAAAATTGAGATTGGTTATGAGCCGTTCATTGAAACGAGAAATTCTTCATTCGACTTAGCCTGCAATAGCCTGTCGCGTAAAAACTCCATGGCTTCAAGCGCGTTCATATCTGCAAGATAATTGCGTAAAACCCAGATTTTTTGCAATATACTCTTATTAAGAAGAAGATCTTCACGACGTGTGCTGGAAGCAGGAATGTCGATTGAGGGGAATATCCTCCTGTTCGACAATTTGCGGTCGAGCTGAAGCTCCATATTACCTGTTCCCTTGAACTCTTCAAAGATCACATCATCCATTTTCGATCCTGTTTCTGTCAGGGCTGTCGCAAGAATTGTCAGCGAACCTCCGTTTTCGATATTTCTTGCAGCTCCAAAGAATCTTTTCGGTTTATGTAAAGCATTGGAATCAACTCCACCGGACAGTACTTTTCCTGAAGCAGGGGCAGTGGTGTTAAATGCTCTTGCAAGCCTGGTTATTGAATCGAGAAGAATTACAACATCGTGGCCGCATTCTACAAGCCTCTTTGCTTTTTCAAGAACAATGTTGGCAACACGGCAATGACGTTCGGCAGGTTCATCGAATGTAGAAGCTATGACTTCTGCATTTACATTCCTTGCCATATCGGTTACCTCCTCCGGTCTTTCGTCAATAAGCAGGATCATCAGGTAAACATCAGGATGGTATTTTGCGATAGCGTTTGCAATTTCCTGAAGCAGAATGGTTTTACCAGTCTTTGGCTGTGCTACAATCAGTCCGCGCTGTCCCTTACCGATAGGAGTGAACATATCTATTACTCTGACAGACAATGTACCTTCACCCGGCTGGCAAAGAGTGAATTTTTCATTAGGAAACAGTGGAGTAAGGAAATCAAAAGGAACTCTGTCGCGTATAAAATCAGGACTTCTACCGTTTATCTCATCTACTTTAATAAGGGGGAAATATTTTTCACCCTCTTTTGGCGGGCGAATCGTTCCTTTAATGGTATCACCGGTTTTAAGACCAAACAATTTAATCTGGGATTGTGAAACGTAAATATCATCAGGTGAATTCAGATAGTTATAATCGGCTGATCTGAGAAAGCCGTAACCGTCAGGCATTATTTCAAGTACGCCTGTATTGTAGATTATTCCTTCAAACTCAAAAGGTTTTTCCTTCTTTTCTTCCTTCTCCGGTGCTTCTTCAGGAATGATTTCTTTTACAGGAGGCTCAATAATTTCACTTCCTAAATATTCATTCTCAGCAGGTTTGAAATCGTCGAAAGGAGCATCACTATTAATCTGGGGGGTTAAATTTTCCTGCAATGGTTCAGGTACAGATTCCGGTTCGGGTTCTTTTTTCTCAGGTTTTTCTTCCAGTTCCCTTTCAAAAACTACTGTTTTTTCTCTCGGTTCCTCAGGCTTCTTTTCAGGAACCCAGAAAGGTGTTTTTCTTTCTTCGATCGCTGGTTCTGAAGGGTGGAAGGAATCGGGTTTCTCATCCGGTTTGTCATCCTGTCTGGCAGGTTCTCTCCATGGATCGGAAGGAGGGTTGTTTCTGGTCAGATCATCTGGTGAAACTGACATGACTGATTCAACAGGACGGTTCAGAACCGATTTAATTGTTCTTGGTCTTTTGCCCCTTCTGATCGATGGATCAAATTCCTGGTTGAATTTATCATTTGGAGACCGGCCAGCATCGTCTTCTTTCTTATGGTTCAACTTATTTTCTGTGGCTTCAAGTGCCTGTTGATCAAGTATTTTATATACAAGATCCTGCTTTTTTAAAGTTTCAGCTTTTTTGATATTAAGTTCTTTTGCTATCTCCCTTAATTCAGGCAGAAGCATTTTACTTAGCTCAAGAATGTCGTACATATTGTAATAATAAATGGAATTAAGAGATCTTTATGATTTTGCTTTTGGAACCAGGGCCAAGACAAGGTGATGAACCCATGGTATTATGCAACACTTATTTCACATAACCTGAAAACCGATGCAATAATAAATAAAATCGATTACATATTTCCTGTCAAATGTTATTAAAATGCAACGGATTTTTATCAAACCGAATTAATAATTTGATATTCAGTATGAAAAATAACTTTGCAAGATACTAAGAAAATTCTGAATTCACAAAAAAAATCAATATAATATGTTGTTTGAGCATATTTTTTTATTAAAATTGTATCGTTTGCACGGGATTTATAAAAACCAATTTTGTCCTGCAGATGCGCCAGCTAAAGATTACAAAACAGGTTACTAACCGTGACACGCCATCTCTTGATAAATACCTTCAGGAGATAGGAAGAGTCGATCTTATTTCACCTGAAGATGAAGTATTTCTGGCAAGGAAGATTAAATCGGGCGATGATGACTCTCTCAGAAAACTTGTTAAAGCCAATCTTCGTTTCGTTGTTTCTGTCGCAAAACAATACCAGAACCAGGGTATGAGTCTGCCTGATCTTATCAATGAAGGTAATCTTGGATTAATGAAAGCAGCTCAGCGTTTTGATGAGACGCGAGGCTTTAAATTCATCTCTTATGCTGTTTGGTGGATCCGACAGGCCATCCTTCAGGCTCTTGCCGAACAGGCAAGGATTGTCAGGCTTCCGGTCAATAAAATCGGTTCAATAAACCGTATCAACAGGGCTTTTGCAAGACTCGAACAGGAATATGAACGGGAACCTTCTTCTGCGGAGATTGGCGATATGCTTGAGATGTTTCCTGAAGACGTTAAAGAAGCATTGAAAACAAACGGACGAACAGTAAGCATGGATGCGCCTATCAGCTCCGAAGAAGATAATACAATGTATGATGTACTACAGAGCAACGATACACCCAGTCCTGATAAAAACCTGATTAACGAATCACTCGCTTTTGAAATTGAAAGAGCACTGAGCACCCTTTCGCCACGCGAATCAAAAGTCTTAAAACTTTATTTCGGGCTTGGCATGAAACATCCCTTCACACTTGAAGAAATTGGAGAGGAGCTGAGCCTGACCCGCGAACGTGTCAGGCAGATAAAAGAAAAAGCCATCAAAAGAATACAGTTTACCACACGATGCCGGATACTGAAAACATACCTCGGTTAATTTTTTTGTTTCTATCTTTATCCAAAATAATCATAAATGAATCATCTTGTTTCTCCGTCGCTTCTGGCTGCTGATTTTGGAAATCTGGCAAACGATGTTAAACTGATAAATAAAAGTGTTGCCGACTGGATCCATTGTGATATTATGGATGGTGTTTTTGTCCCAAATATCTCATTCGGTTTTCCTGTCATTGCAGATGTAAAGAAAATTGCGAGAAAGCCTCTTGATGTTCATCTGATGATTGTCGATCCTGACCGCTATCTCGCCAGGTGGAAGGAAACCGGTGCAGATATCCTGACAGTCCAGTATGAAGCGTGTACTCATCTTCACCGGACAGTGACAGAAATCCGAAACCTTGGAATGAAAGCCGGTGTTGCAGTAAATCCTCATACACCGGTTTCATTACTTAAAAATATTCTTCCTTATATCGATCTGGTTCTCATTATGACCGTCAATCCGGGTTTCGGAGGACAATCGTTTATTATGGAGAGCTATAATAAAATTGCAGAGTTGAGGAAGATGATAGATAACGGCAGGAACAAGGTGCTTATCCAGGTTGATGGAGGTGTCGATACTAAAAATGCCCGCAGACTGGTTGAAACCGGTGTTAATGTGCTTGTTGCGGGGAATACAATTTTCAGTTCAAAGGATCCGCTTGGGACTATAAGGAAGCTAAAGAAATTAGGATGAATGCCTATTATAAAAATCCCCTCTTGGGAGGGGCAAGGGGTGGGTTCTTTTAAGGAAGAGTCACTATGTATAAACCCACCCCCAACCCCTCCAGGGAGGGGAGCTTATCTGATTAATCTTTTTGAAATTTAGTACAACTCGTGATATAATTAATTATCTCGATCTTATCATCAGCCTGAAACCATCTGATCTCCTTGTCTTTAGCCCACCATGTAATCTGGCGTTTTGCAAACCTGCGGGTATTCCGTTTTATAAGTTCAAGTGCCTTTTCCTTAGAAATTTTACCTTCGAAATAATCAAAAAACTCTTTGTAACCAACACTGTTCAAAGCATTCAGATGCTTAAGCTCAAAAAGACTTTTTGCTTCTTCCTCGAGCCCTTCACAAATCATCTTATCAACTCTTTGATTTATCCTTTCATATAATTCTTTTCTGGTTCTCTCCAGACCGATTTTAATGATTCTGAAATCTCAGAGCAAGCCTTAATCCTTCAATACCTTCTTCCCTGTATTTATTGTTATATTTCTTCCGGACCAGAGGATCAACATCAGGAATATCATCAATGCCTTTACAGACAGCGTCAATATACATTCCTGAGCCACCGGTCAGCAAGACCATATTATTTGCGGTAAACAGATCCGGTAAAATATTGAGGACATCTCTTTCGAAAAGGCTTGAACTGTAGTAATCTTTTACTGACAGAAATCTGACAAAATGATGTCTTATTTCAGCAAGCTGATAATCGGATGGTGCTGCTGTACCTATTTTCATTTCACTGAAGAACTGCCGGGAATCGGCCGAGATAATCTCACAATTAAAATGTCGGGCAATATCAATAGAAATATCTGTTTTCCCGACCCCTGTCGGACCAAGAAGTACTATTAATATATTTTTCATTGGATTCTTTTCTCTGAAGAGGCTATTCTTCCTCCTCATTCAGAGTATCTTCATTTTCGAAGCCTTCCAGTGGCTCTTCGTCTTCACCATTCAGGAACAGATCGTCAACTTCGGCTTCATCCTCGTCTTCATCATCATCAGAGACAACAATATTATTATAGAGCTTTCTGGAGCTGCTGCCGAAAATTACCTGCTTTGGAGGTACTCCTTTTGAATTTGTGCAGGATGGATATTCATGGTTAGGATCTTCCTTAGCTTCTCCGGTATATTCAACGAATAAAGCTCTTTCGTTAAAAAAGTCGAAAACGTACAATAATTTCTGGTTCTTACGGAAGATAATATCCTCAAGCACAGCAACTTCCATTGTTGAGGAACCGGTTCCCATATCGAATAGTGTAAACTCCTCTTCCTTTTCCCAGTTATCTGTAGCCATGTAAAATGAAGCCATTTGTGATTTATCAAATTCAAGTTCATCCTGGATGAGATTATGAAAATCCATTAAAGTATGCGAGTCAAGGAATTCAAATTCTCTCACAAACGACTCATCCTCATCCGATAACACTACAAATTTGTAAACCATAACTTTTTTGATTCGAAGGGTGCAATATAATATATTTTACTTTACAATATTCCGGCAAATATTTTTTTTAGAATAAATTCAATCGTATCAATGCCATCTGCATAGTCCCACAGAACAGGCGATTGAGCTCTGCCGAAAGGTAAATAATTTTTACCAACAATACATTGAATTTTTTCCTTCTGTTCTTGAAGTAACTTCTTAATCTGTTCCGGAGAATTATAATTTTCATAATATAGAACAGCGACTGGTGATGACAAACCACGATTCTCTTTAAAAAGCAGAAAGCCAGTATCAGTAAACTTTTCTTTATTTACAAGATAAACTGCCTTGTTGAAATCGTAGTTATTTGCATATTTAGAGTGGTTGATGATGCACGCATATTTTTCCCAGTTTGTGCTTAATCTCTTGAGGTCAAATTTTTCAGGAACAAATATTTTTGAGATGTTCCTGCAACCCAGTCCGAAATATGATAAAACATCTGTACCGAGTGCTTCAAGCTCATCATCTGTCTCTGTACCGTCAAGAATAGCGATGCTGTTTCTGTTCTTCCTTATAATATGAGGATACTTCCCGAAGTAATATTCAAAATAACGAGAGGTATTATCGCTGCCGGTTGCAATTACTGCATCAAAACCGCATAAAGTACCCATGGTAAACACAATTCTGTTTTTGAACTGTGGATTTAAATCACTGACGATGTCCCCGATAAAGCGGATCAGGTCGGCATCTTTTGAACTGGTTTTTGCAATTATCGAGTTACCAGAAATAAGGACTGAAAGAAAATCGTGGAATCCAACAAGCGGAATATTCCCTGCCATGATAATTCCTACCTTGAGAGGATTGTAATTTTGATTCAGTGCAGGGTATGCGTCAGTCCACTTTTTAAGGTTTTCATATGTCAGCTCGTTGGCAATTGCATTTAAAGCCAACCTGACATTATCAGGAGTGAACCAGGGGTTTTCAATATGCTGGATTTCAATAAGGAGAGTCAGCTCATTAGTGTATCTTGAAGAATTTCCTTTAAGAACATTCCGAAGGATAGTTCCTAGTTCTGCAAATGCATCTATACGATCACTTAATTTCATGCTGTTGAAATATTGAATGCAAATTTAAGGAAAATCTTTTGCCTCACCCCCTTCATCCTCCTCTCTCAGGATCTACTCTTTATATACATTAAAGGGACACTACCATCAGATAATTTTCCGGCAATCTTCAGACACTCTTGTTTTTATGTCAATCCAATTCAGAATGATTTGCGGATAGGGGAAAGAGATTCCTCACTTCGTTCGGAATGACAGGGTGCATGTGAGGTAAATTGGGGAAGAAGCGGGAAGCTATATTGAAGACAAAATGAAGCCTCCTCTCGGGGAAGAGATTTTAGGGAGAGGCCAAAAAAATCCTGACCCTTTTCAGGACCAGGATTTAAAAATTTAGAAAAAATCTGAAATTATTTGAGAGTGAAATTTATCGGTAATGTGTACCAGACAGGTACAGGTCTTCCATCGTTGATACCTGGCTTTTCAAATTTTGGAATTAAACCTACAACTCTCAGGGCTTCAGCATCAAGTTCCGGACTTATGCTTTTAAGAATTGTGGCCCCTTTCACATCGCCATTTTCAGTTACAACAAATTGGATGATTACTTTACCCTGAATGCCGTTAGTTTTTGCTACCTCCGGGTATTTTGTATTCTCAAGAATAAATTTAGACAAAGCTGTTTCACCTCCCTTGAATCTTGGATATTGGTCAACCGCAACCCATGCTGTATCACCATTTTGTACTACAGGACCAGGACCAGGTGGAGGAGGCGGTGGTGGCGGTGCATTCGGTGGAATCGGTTGTCCTGCAACAACTTTGTTATCTTCAGTTGTTTGTACCGGAGGCGGAGGAGGAGGAGCTATCTCTTCTGTTGTACTTTCAGCTGGTTTAGTTTTCCCTTTGCAGGATGAGAATGCAATCATTACAATTGCAATTAACGGCAAAACAATCAATATTTTCAGGTTTGCCAAAGTCCTGGAACGTTTTTTTGTCATCATGATCATTCGTTTTTTAATAAGCGTTGGATTTGAGAAACTATTGGTAATGTTAAAAGCTTTCGTTCTGAAAACCTGGTTCATAATAAGTATCTGATAATTACTGACAGGAATTCCGGTTTGCAGACATCCTTCATCAGCCTGGTACTCATGCACTGCACGCAACGACCTGTCAAAGAGATGAATGAACGGATTGAACCACAGGAAGACTTTTATTATTTCAATAAATATTATATCGAAAAAATGATAATGATCGAGGTGATTCTGCTCGTGCTTCTGAATTCCTATTGCATCTTCAGGCGATAATTTTGCATTTATGAAAACACTTCCGAGTGCTGAAAATCCTGCTGTACTCAGACCATTAAATCTGATAATATTAGTGCCCCTGATTTTTCTCCTCGCTATAAGAAAAGCGAGTTCAACAATATCGATTATCAGTTTGCTACCAAAAAGAAACAGACCAGTCAGATAAATTATGAAGATTATGCGGGAACCATTTAATCCTGCGATCCATGATTCTGATGCAGTTCCGTTTGAACTTCCTGTTACCAGAACCTCTTCAAGTGTCCTTCCGAAAAATGGCAAGTTAACCGGGTTATTTGTCTGGATAGTTATTAAAGGAAGCAGAAGTGAAGAAATCAGAGACAGAAGAATATAGAGCCTGTTGCGTCTGTACATGGTATCCTTGCTAAGGAAGAAGGAATAAACCAGGTAGAAAGCTGCCAGGTAAAAGGATGCCTTTATTATATATATAAGGAGTGAGCTCATTTTTCAGCTTTTTGTTTTTTCATTTCACCTTCCATGGTCTTCATTATTTCCTCCATCTCTTTGACAGACATCCTGTTTTCTTTAGCAAAAAAGCTGACCATCTTCCCAAAAGAGTTTGAAAAATAGTCGTTTACAAATGTGCTGAGATGAGATTCAGAATATTGATCTTTCGAAACGACAGGAAAATATTCATGTGTCCTGCCGTACGCTTTATGATCCACGAATCCCTTATCCTGCAGAATGCGGACAATGGTGCTGACTGTATTATAAGCAGGTTTTGGATCGTCAAAGTGCTCCAGTATCTCCTTGACAAACCCCTTTTTAATCTTCCAGAGGACCTGCATTACCTCTTCTTCCGCCCGTGTTAGTTCTCTCATAATTCAAATTCAATTAATTCTACTTTTTTCTCCTCCTCCCAGGAGAGCCTGCCCCGCTACTGCGGGAAGTACCCTGACGATTTACCGTCAGGGGGAGGAGGTTTTTAATTTTAAACCATATCCAATACAAATATATAACGAAAAATTTAGTTATGCAACTAATTTTTTAATTATTTTTATAAAAAAAAGAATTTTTCAATCTATTTGATGAACGTTCCTATTATTTGATATGTATTTTTCAGAGTACAGAAAAAAGTTGTACTTTTATTTTTTAAATAGAAATCGGATAGTTATGCCTTTGGGTAAATCAAGATTTTTGAAAATCGCCCTGTTCTGGGAGAATTTAAGAATAGCAGTAAGAGCAATCAGATCGAACAAAGTGAGAGCTATACTTACAATTTGTATTATAGCATTCGGCATAATGGCTCTTATTGGTATTCTTACGGCGATTGATGCAATTAAATCCTCTCTTACAAATCAGTTTACCATAATGGGGGCCAATTCATTTACAATCTCATCGCGTGGAATGAACATCCGGATCGGGAATGAAAAAATAAGAGCAAAGAATTATTCAAGAATTTCTTACAGGGAAGCATCTGAATTTAAATCGAAGTTTACAGAGCCAGCATATGTATCTATCTCCTTTTTTGCTGCAAATCTGGCAACAGTTAAGTTTGAATCGGAAGAAACGGAACCGAATATCAGGATTATGGGAGTGGATGAAAACTATCTTACAGTCTCGGGTTATGAAATTGAAAAAGGCAGAAACTTCAGTGCCGATGAATTACGGCTGAACAGAAGACTTATTTTACTTGGAAACGAAATAGCTAATGATCTGTTTCCGTCGGAAACCGATCCAACCGGTAAAGAAGTTTCCGTTGCCGGATTAAAGCTGAAAGTTGCAGGAGTACTAAAAAGTAAAGGAGCAAGTCAGACGAGCGGCGACAGAGTAGTCTTTATGCCGATTACCTCTGCAAGACAATATTTTTCACGTCCGAATATGAACTTCAATATTACGGTTATGCCAATTATTCCTGCTAATCTCGACCTGTTGACAGGAGAAGCTGAAGCCGTTTTCAGGGTTGTACGTAACCTTGATCCAAGGGATGAGTCAGACTTCAATGTTTCAAAAAGTGATAATCTCGTTGCATTATTAATTAAAAGTCTGAGGTCTGTGACTCTGGCAGCTACTTTAATAGGTTTAATTACATTATTCGGTGCTGCAGTGGGCTTGATGAATATTATGCTTGTTTCAGTTACTGAACGAACCAGGGAGATCGGTGTAAGGAAAGCAATAGGGGCCAAACCAAATACCATAAAATACCAGTTCCTTTTTGAATCAGTTTTGATTAGTCAGCTTGGCGGAGCATTTGGCATCATTCTTGGTATCCTCATCGGAAATGCAGTTTCGTCAATGCTGAAATCAAGTTTTATAGTGCCATGGATATGGGTGATTATGGGTGTGTTAGTTTGTTTTATTGTAGGAGTGGTCTCAGGTTATGCCCCGGCACTTAAAGCTGCTAATATTGATCCGATAGAAGCATTAAGATACGAATAAATAAAATGAATATGGAAAAACATGTAATTCAGGAAGAGCTTAAAAATTGTCCGGGTATCATTTACTATGCTGATACTAATAAGCTGGAACTAGTCGGGCGGTCTATCCCTGAAAATCCAGAATTAATATTCAGGCGTCTTGATGAATGGATTACGCTCCATTTTGAGAAGAATAAATCACTGAATGTCAATATTCAGCTCGAATATATTAACAGTGGTTCATCAAAATATCTGTATGAGATACTGAAAAGGCTGACAAGCTTCGGACGTTCAGGTAATGATGTGAAGCTGAAATGGCTGTATGAGGAGGATGACGAAGCCATGCTGGAACTTGGTGAACACTACCGCGATACAGCCGGAATACCACTCGAAATTGAGATGATAGTATAAAATATTATTATACCAAAAAAAACAGGGGACCTGCAAAGATTCCCTGTTTTTTTATATGAATTTACAAACTGTTACTTCACTGTGCTCATATGAGCAATCATGTCGAGAAGCTTGCATGAGTAGCCCCACTCGTTGTCGTACCAGGCCACTATCTTCACGAAATTGTCGTTAAGTGAGATACCTGCTTCAGCATCAAAGATAGAAGTACGTGAATCGCCGATAAAATCGCTGGAAACAACAGCATCTTCTGTATATCCGAGAATTCCTTTAAGCGGACCTTCAGAAGCAGCTTTCATAGCTTTTTTAATATCATCATAGCTGGCAGCTTTCTCAAGACGGCAGGTCAGGTCAACAACTGAAACGTTGAGAGTAGGAACCCTGAATGCCATACCGGTGAGTTTGCCCTTCAGTTCGGGGATAACTTTGGTTACAGCTTTTGCTGCACCGGTTGAAGAAGGAATAATATTGCCTGAAGCAGCACGGCCACCTCGCCAGTCCTTATTCGACGGACCATCGACAGTTTTCTGTGTTGCTGTAGTAGAATGAACGGTTGTCATCAGACCTTCAATAATACCGAAATTATCGTGGAGGACTTTTGCAACAGGGGCAAGGCAGTTTGTCGTGCAGGATGCGCATGATACGAACTGCATATCTGCCTTGAATTTATTATGGTTAACACCCATTACAAACATCGGGGTATCATCCTTCGAGGGGGCTGACAGAACAACATGCTTTGCGCCTGCAGTGATATGACCCATTGCTGCTTCCTTTGTAAGGAAAAGACCTGTGGATTCAATTACATAATCAGCGCCAACCTCATTCCATTTAAGGTTTGCCGGAACCTTTTCGGCAGTTACGCGGATACTTTGTCCGTTTACAATAAGCTTACCGTCCTTAACTTCAACCTTTCCATTAAATTTGCCGTGGATGGTGTCGTAACGAAGCATGTAAGCAATATAATCCACTTCGAGGAGGTCGTTGATTCCAACTATTTCCATATCGTCTCTTTTCATGGCAGCTCTGAAGGCCAGACGGCCGATCCTGCCAAAACCGTTGATACCTACTTTAATTTTTGACATACCTGTATAATTACTTTGGTTAATAAATCGAACGACAAAAATAATATTTTCCCGTGAACCGGCAAAAGGCTGAAATCATCATCTATTCTTTTTCCTTTTGAACAGGTTTGAAAACTTAGTCTCTTCAGGATGAAGCGGATCAGTGTTGATTCCAAATCTGTAACTTACAAATAATGAGAAGAATATGGCTTTATTATCCGGACTGGCCATAATAGGTATTTTTTTGGGAAAAGCATTGACCTGTGCTCCACATTCAATTGCATGTGTCACCTTATCCTGCTTGCTGTATTCAAAATTGAATCCTCCCTTTACATATAAGCCGGGAAGCGCTTTTATCTCACTTAATCCTTTTGTAAAAGAAGCTTTGCTGTAAATATCACTTGGCTGGTGGATTGAAACCTGGAATTTTTCTTCCTTAATAATATATTCATCAATTGATACCGGATACAAAACCCTGTAATAGATAGGTTTATAAAGAGCAATAACAGGGCCCCCTGAAAAAAAGTAGCGTATTGCAACTCCTCCAAGGTCAGCTTTCTTGAATATCTCATGCTGATGCCCGATTCCACCTCTAATGAACATTACAGAATTAAGCTTGCCAAAAACAAAAGTACCTGTGCCTGTTGTATAGGGATTGGTGATTTTGTATTCTTTGGGGTGCTTTAAATTACCTGCATCAAATTCGAGGAGACGTTTATTCACATAACTTTTTCGCTTTGCCTCACGATAACTGATTCCTATCCCATCGGAATTAAGCAGAATTCCGAATGATCTTTCATTTCGTAACACGAGTGTTTGCTGCTCGTCTATTTCTCCCTGAGCAAACAGCATACTCGTACCATATAAAAATATTACCGCTATTATAAGCAGCTTTTTCATACTTGTGCTAACTTATAATTTATAGAGATTC
>JAPLEC010000263.1 GCA_026391515.1 Bacteroidia bacterium
ACAGCCAGCAGACAATAAGACTTTGATTTCTTTTTCTGTCAGATTTCTGTATTCTTTTTTCATGTTTTTCTTTCTTCTTACACCCTTTCATTTTCCCCGCCAGCTGGCGGGAGAAATGTTCTCTCCTTCCCCCGGTGGGAAGGCCGGGAAGAGGTTTTTTTTTATTCTACAGTAACCGATTTGGCAAGGTTCCTTGGCTGGTCGACATTACATCCCCTGAGAACAGCTATATGGTACGATAAAAGCTGAAGAGGGATAACTGCAAGAAGGCCTGAAAAGGCTGGTAAAGTTTCAGGAACTTCAAGAACGTAGTCAGCCATTTTTCTGATTATATCGTCACCTTCCGTAACAATAGCAATGACTGTTCCTTTTCTTGCCTTGATCTCCTGGATATTGTTAATAATCTTTTCGTACGTGTCGTCTTTAGTTGCAACGACAACAACAGGCATATTTTCATCAATCAGGGCGATCGGACCATGCTTCATTTCAGCTGCCGGATAACCCTCAGCATGTATATAAGAAATCTCTTTCAGCTTAAGAGCTCCTTCAAGTGCAACAGGGAACAGGTATCCTCTGCCCAGATAAAGAGCGTTATGAGTATTCTGGAAGATTTTTGAGATTGCAAGAGCCTGATCATTTACCTTAAGGGCCTTTTCTATTTTCACCGGAATAGAGACCAGTTCAGAAATAAGTTCTTTATAAGATGAATCTGATATTATACCTTTCAGGTGTCCTATTTCAAATGCCATCATTGCCAGTACTGTAACCTGTGTTGTGAATGCTTTTGTTGAAGCAACGCCGATCTCCGGGCCGGCGTGGGTATAGACCCCTGCATCTGTTTCGCGGGGAATGCTGCTTCCAACCACATTGCAGATTCCTATTACTTTAGCACCCTTGCTCTTTGCCAGTTTTACTGCAGCCAGAGTATCGGCTGTTTCGCCGCTCTGGCTTATAGCAATAACAATATCTCCGGTTTTGATTATCGGATTCCTGTATCGGAATTCAGAAGCATATTCAACCTCAACAGGTATTCTTGTATATTCCTCAAAGAAGTATTCACCAAGCAAACCGGCATGCCAGGAGGTTCCGCATGCGATTATGATTATCCTTTCAGCCTGCGACATTGTTTCAAGAACATTATGCAACCCTCCCAGCATTATCCCTGAATGGTCAGGAAGCACTCTCCCCCTGAAAGTGTCATGTATTGCCCTTGGTTGTTCAAAGATTTCCTTTAGCATAAAATGAGCAAAACCCTCTTTATCGATCTCCCCTATTTTCAAATCGATTCTCTTAACTTCAGGTTTAATTGACTCATTTCTTATTGTCTTAAGAACAAGCTCATCTTTTTTAATAATTGCAATATCATCATCGTTCAGATAAATCACTTTCTGGGTATATTCAACAATCGGAGTAGCATCTGAAGCAACAAAGTTTTCTCCATCCTTCACACCGATAACCAGAGGACTTCCTCTTTTTGCAGCAAAAAGCTTGTCGGTTTCTTTAGTACAGATTATAACTAGGCCATAAGCTCCTTCTACCCTGTTAAGTGCAAGCGTAATTGCCTGTTCTGCAGTAAGATCGCCTTCAATATATAAATGTTCAATTAGATTTGCGAGCACTTCTGTATCAGTCTGGCTGGTAAAGTTTATTCCCCTGCCTTCGAGATGTTTTTTAAGACGAGCATAGTTTTCTATTATTCCATTATGAACGACTATGAAGTTCCCTTTATATGAAACCTGCGGGTGTGCATTTAATTCGTTGGGTTCGCCATGTGTTGCCCATCTGGTATGTCCCATACCCGTTGTTCCATTAAAGTTTGATTTATTAACCATCTCCTCCAGATCTTTCACCCTACCCTTGCATTTAAAAATCTTTGTATCTCCATTAACAAGGGCCATACCTGCAGAATCATATCCGCGGTACTCAAGGCGTTTAAGACCATTAAGAATTATTTCACGGGCTGGTTTAGAACCGATATAACCAATTATTCCACACATAATCAACAACATTTATATTTCCAGATACGAATTTAACAGAATTGGTTCGAAAAATCTAGAACTTAGTGTAAGTTAATTCAAGTTTGATAGGAGTATGGCTATTATTTGCCTTCAGAATAACATTATTTGAAGAACCTGAAGTCAGAAATATTTCCAGTTCAGGTTTAAGCTTGTAATTAATGGTATCTTTAAAGTACGCCTGCATAAAAGTAGGTATATTCAGATTATAAACGTTTACAGTTGCAGTCGTGTCAGGAGACCCATCATAAAATGCTGAACTTACACTATAATCCGGAACAATGTATTTAGATCCTGTACTGGAAACATACCTGAGATAAACGATGGAAGGGATTGTGGATGGTTTATAAATATCCCCATCATAATGAACTGGTATAACCAGTCGTGCTTTATTAATTGATATCCTTTTCAAATTTCCCCTTAAAGAGTCCAGCCCGGGCATTTTTATCTTTGTATAAGCTCCGTTCATTGTCTGGACAAATGAAACGGTATCAAGGTAATTAGTATCATTATCAATAAGGTGTTGCATTCTTTTGCCAACTTCTCCTTGTTTAAATTTATGTTCAAACAAATTATAGGCTGCATTACGTGTAACTGCATCAAGGATAAAAACAAATGTTTTCAAATTAAGTAAATCATCATGCATATAAATAATGAAATAGTTATTATAATAGCCATATGATGAAGGAGGTGCAATACTTAATGATAATAAAACAGGATTGGCAGAGGAATCTAATTGAAAATATAATCCCTTAAAATATGACCTGTAGTCATCCCCTGTCGTGTCATATAGCATTAAAGAGTCGGGGCCAACAAGATGATATCCGAAAGCAGTCGGAAGCTTAATTCCGATATTATTGATAGTATCGGCCTGAAGAGCAGGTAAGAGAATAGAATCAACAGCATATTCTGTCAAAGGTGGAGTTTGATCAGAATAATATGCTGCGTCTGAATATATTTGTTTTGAAATCTGGGAAAGCTTTAAGTAATGATCGCTATTTACGTCTCCAGTTACATTCAGGATACGAAGAAATAATTTACAGGAATCAATAACGAAATATTTGCCATCCCATTCTGAGCCAAGTCTTACCTGGGAAACAAATCCTGCAGTTGTTTTTCCAAAATAAGGATCATATAAATCTCCCAGGTAAGAAACTGAAGGATTATCTGTTTCGATAGATCTGTTATATAAAGTATAAGATTCAACTTTAATTGTATCAGTCGATGTAATGAAAACATTATCGGAACTAGGAAGTATATTTCTGCCTATTATACCCGGGTCTTCTTCGCAGGAACCGGCAAAGAATAAAATGCTGGTAATGAGAGCCAGAAAAAAAGTTTTAGAAATGTGTTCAGAGAATGATCTGAAATAGATTATAAAACTATGATAAAATTTCGTCATAAAATTCATTATAGGCATCAATATATTGAGTCTCATCTTTATACGGAAGTACGGGTTTATTAATTGTCTTCACATACTTTTTTAATTCTTCGTTTATTTCTTCGCTTCCGATAATGATTCCGTCAGAATACTTAATAGCCAGTTTTGATACATTTATAAAATCTGGTTTTTTAACCATTTTAAGATTCTCTCCGTCTATACCGTCAAAACGTAATTTATCTGCGAATGTTGATCTAAACGGTGTTTTAAAATCATTATTGTAAATTGAATATATAATTTTAAAATTATGGAACAACGGGTCATCACTGTAAATACTTCGTAAATAAACAGGTACCAAAGCAGACATCCAGCCATGACAATGTACTATATCGGGCGCCCACCTTAGTTTTTTAACTGTTTCAATAACACCTCTGGCAAAGAAAAGAGCGCGTTCATCATTATCTTCAAATTCATTTCCGGCTGAATCTGTTACAATGTGTTTCCTTTGAAAATAATCGTCGTTATCAATGAAATAAACCTGCATCCTTGCACTCTGGATTGAAGCTACTTTTATAATCAGCGGATGATCAGTATCGTCAATTATCAGATTCATGCCAGAGAGCCTTATTACCTCATGAAGCTGATTTCTGCGTTCATTGATACAACCATAACGCGGCATGAAGGTGCGGATCTCCTTTCCCCTTTCCTGAATGCCCTGGGGCAGATATCTCCCTATTTTTGATAACTTGGTTTCCCCTAAGTATGGAGTGATCTCCTGTGAAATGAATAATACCTTCCTGCTTTCCATTTATCTGCCTGGATATACCATTTCGTAACAAGGTGCAAAGATAATAATAAAAAATGAGATAATTATCAATAGACATATGACAGTATTCATAATCTCCCAAGACCCCCTTTTAATTCCCCTCAGGGTGGGAAAAAATCCCGCATTTAATTGAAATTTAATTATGTATATGGTTTTTCTCCCCCTTGAAGGGGGAGTGCCCGCCAGTGGCGGGCAAGGGGGTTTTTATATCATAAACAGAATCCCTTATTTATTCCCCCAGCGGAGGCGAAAAATCTCGCTTTTGATTAATTACTATTAGCTTTGTATGTAAAATTTTCTTAAATGAAGGTCATCAGGACAGTTAAAGAGCTTCAGAAACAGATAAAAGATTTGCATCTTTCACCTGTTGGTTTAGTACCCACTATGGGCGCTCTGCACAAAGGACACCTTTCGCTTGTCAGAAATGCCATAACTCAATGTCCTCTGGTGGTGATAAGTATTTATGTAAATCCAACGCAGTTTAATGATAAAAAGGACCTTAAGAACTACCCGAGAGATATACAATCAGATCTGGATTTGTTAAGAAAAGTAACCCGAAAAGATGATATTATATTCATTCCGGATGATAAGGAAATATATCCGGTTGAGGATAAAAGAATCTTCCATTTTGGTAATCTCGACAATGTTATGGAGGCTCTTCACCGGCCGGGACATTTTAACGGTGTAGCTCAGGTTGTCGGCAGACTTTTTGACATAGTAAAACCCGATGTCGCTTATTTCGGGATGAAAGATTTTCAGCAAATTGCTGTTATAAAGGAACTTGTGAGACAGTATAAATATAATGTAAAAATTGTCGGAAATCCTATTATCCGAGAACCGGATGGATTGGCTATGAGCAGCAGAAACCGTCTTCTTGAACCGGAAATGAGAAAAAAAGTCCCTCTGATATATAAAACTATTTCCTCTGCTTCCGGAATGATACATAAAAACACTATTTCTGAAATAAGAAATTATGTCAGGGGAACAATCGAAAAAGCAAATGGATTACATGTCGAATATTTTGAAATAGTGGACGATACAAAACTTAAACCTGTCAGTACCCGGCGTGAAATGAAAAAAGGTAACCGTTATTATGGATGTATTGCAGTTCAGGCAGGTAAGATTCGTCTTATTGATAATATTGAATTCCCATTGGTGTGAATCAAAAGGTTAATTAACTTTGCGGCAGTATTTAAATTTTTAAAATGTTAATTGAAGTATTAAAATCGAAGATCCACAGGGTGACTGTTACCGAGGCGAACCTGAATTATATCGGGAGCATCGCTATTGATGAAGATCTTATGGATGCGGCAAATATCATCGAAAACGAAAAGGTTCAGGTTGTAAATGTCAATAACGGAGAGCGGCTTGATACATATGTAATCAAAGGTAAAAGAGGATCAGGAGCTGTTTGTCTTAACGGTGCAGCTGCCCGCAAGGTACAGGTTGGAGATATTCTCCTGATAATGTCATACGCCACACTGGAATTTGCAGAAGCAAAAAAATTTCATCCTAAAATTATTTTCCCCGATACCAAAACAAATAAACTGATTTGAATTTCAGAAAGTTCGTTATACAGGCTTTGAAGTTTCTCGGATTTCTGGCTGTAGGAATTCTATTACTATGGCTGGCTTTCCGGAAGGTTAACTATAAAAGCCTTACAAACAATCTGAAAGAAGCTAATTATTACTGGCTTATTCTATCGCTCTTTTTCAGCATTATGGCTTTTGTTCTTCGCGCCCGTCGCTGGCAATTGCTCATTCATCCACTTGGCTTCCGTCCATCTTTCTGGCATACATTCCATGCACTTATGATTGGATATCTGGCAAATCTTGCATTGCCAAGGATCGGCGAAATAACACGCTGCGTGGCCTTGGGGAAAAAAGAAGAAATAGCTGTCGATAAGCTGATCGGAACTGTTCTCATTGAACGTACCATTGATTTGTTTTCGGTCCTTCTTTTCCTTGTAATAATTATATTTACAAGCGGAGCAATTATTAATGAGTTTCTGAATGAAAGCATCTTCATACCTTTTAAGAAAAAAGTCTTTTCCATACTCAATTTTCCCCTGATCTTTTGGGCATTGCTCACTTTGGTGGGTATTATTGCCCTGTACCTGATGATTCGTTATAGAAAAAGTCTTCGGAAATTCAGGTTCTTTGCAAAGATGTTTGATATCGCAAAAGGTGTAATAAGCGGACTTAAGACAATTACGAAGTTAGAAAGAAAATTGGAATTCATTTTTCTTACAATCTCTATCTGGATAAGCTATGCACTTATGACATGGGTTGTTGTATTCTGCCTTGAAAGCACATCGCATATTTCATTCGGGGATTCACTTATTATACTTATTGTAGGTGGCCTGGCAATGGCAGTTCCGGTTCAGGGTGGTTTTGGAGCATTTCATTATGCTGTATCACGAGTGCTCGTTGTGCTTCAGGGAGTAAGCCTTGAAGACGGACTCACATATGCATTGCTTTCTCATGAATCACAGATTGTTTTTGAAATAATCATCGGCATAATATCAATTTATATAATGTATGGCAAGAACCATAAAATGAAAATTGCTTACATCATATGACAAAATCAAAAACTGTTTTCGTCTGTCAGAACTGTGGAGCCGAATCAGCAAAATGGATCGGCAGATGCCCATCATGCAAAGAGTGGAACACTTATCATGAAGAGATAATTGCTCCTGCTTCTGCACGTGATTCATCATTTTTTAAAGATCAGGGAAGAAGAAAGCCTGAGCTTCTTGATAATATCAAAGCTGACGAAAAGAACCGTCATAAAACAGGGATTTCCGAGCTTGACAGGATATTGGGCGGAGGAATGGTAAGCGGATCAGTAATACTGCTTGGTGGTGAACCCGGGGTGGGAAAATCGACCCTGGCGCTTCAGCTTGCACTGGCATTAAAGCAGACAAAAATATTATATGTATCCGGAGAAGAGAGTGAAGAGCAGATCAGCCTCAGGGCAAAAAGGCTTAAAGGTTCTAATCCTTTATGCTACATCCTGAATGAGACAGAGCTTGAGAATATTCTTACTCATTCAGAAAACCTGAAACCCGGATTGATAATTATCGATTCAATCCAGACGGTAAGTACAGGTATGCTCGAATCTTCTGCCGGTTCTGTTTCACAGGTGCGCGAATGTGCTGCCCAGCTTTTAAAATATTCAAAATTAACAGGCATTCCGGTTTTTCTTATCGGGCACATTACAAAAGATGGAACCCTTGCAGGACCAAAAGTCCTCGAACATATTGTTGATGTTGTTTTGTATTTTGAAGGAGACAATAATTATGTTTACCGTATCCTGCGATCGGTAAAGAATAGATTTGGATCAACATCTGAAATCGGCATTTTTGAGATGATTGAGACCGGACTTAAAGAGGTCGGCAATCCGTCTGAATTATTCATCAACCAGCATGACGAACCATTGAGTGGCATCTCCATTGCTGCTACTGTTGATGGTCTCCGTCCATTTCTAATTGAAATACAAGCCTTAGTTAGCAGCGCTGTTTATGGAACACCACAGAGAAGTGCTACCGGATTTGATATTCGCAGGTTAAATATGCTTCTTGCTGTTCTTGAAAAAAGAGCAGGATTCAGACTTGCAATAAAAGATGTTTTTCTGAACATTGCCGGTGGAATAAAAGTTAATGATCCTGCAATCGATCTTGCAATAATCAGCTCAGTTCTTTCCTCAAATCTTGATAT
>JAPLEC010000019.1 GCA_026391515.1 Bacteroidia bacterium
TACTTAGCTGAAGCAATATTTTTGGCCGTAACTCTTACAATTTTTGCAAGACGCTTGTCAAGTTCACTCACTCCTGATTCTCTTGTATATTTCTCGACAAGCTTTTCCATTATATTGCTGTTAATAACCAGCTGGCCAGACTTAACTCCATGATTTTCAAGTTGTTTTGGAAGAAGATGATGTTTCGCTATTTCAAGCTTCTCCTCAACAAGGTATCCTGTTATTTCAATCAATTCCATTCTGTCGCGCAGAGCCGGGCTTATCGTTGCCAGAGTATTTGCGGTTGCAATAAACAATACTTTCGACAGATCATATTCCATCTCAAGGAAATTATCGAAGAAAGTGCTGTTCTGTTCCGGATCCAGGACTTCAAGGAGAGCGGAAGATGGATCGCCTCTGAAATCCTGTCCCACTTTATCAACCTCATCCAGTATAAAAACAGGGTTTGAAGATCCTGCTCTTTTAATATTTTGTACTATTCTCCCTGGCATAGCACCTATATAAGTTTTCCTATGGCCTCTGATTTCTGCTTCATCATGCAGTCCTCCCAATGACATTCTGACATATTTTCTGCCCAGGGCTTTGGCGACTGATTTACCAAGAGAAGTTTTCCCTACACCCGGAGGGCCATAAAGGCAAAGAATTGGAGATTTCAAATCGCCTTTCAGTTTCAGCACAGCGAGGTGTTCAAGTATCCTTTCTTTTACATCATCGAGCCCAAAGTGGTCATCATCAAGTACTTGTCTTGCATTATTCAGATCGAGATTATCCTGTGTATATTCTCCCCACGGAAGATCCAAAAGAGTCTGGATATAATTTACCTGGACCGAGTATTCCGCAGCTGCCGGATTAAGACGGTGCAGCTTGTCGAGCTCCTTAGTGAATATTTTTTTGACCTCTTCTGTCCATTTCTTTGTTTCCGCTTTTTTCTGGTATTCTTCTATCTCTTTATCAACAGGATTGCCTCCCAGCTCATTCTGGATAGTCTTCATCTGCTGATGCAGAAGGAATTCCCGCTGCTGCTGATCAAGATCACTTTTCACCTTTGACTGTAGTTCATTTTTCAGCTCCAGCACCTGGATTTCCTGCACCAGGAATTCAAGCAGCGTAAATCCCCTATCTCTTATATTATTGATTCCCAGTAATTTCTGCTTATCCTGAACTTTAATATCAGTATTGGAGCATATAAAATTTATAAGGTAAGTGTTATTCTCAATGTTTTTTATTGCAAATGAAGCTTCAGGGCTGATATTGGGATTTATCTTTATAATCTTGAGGGACAGGTCTTTAAGTGAACCAACAATAGCATCAAAGTCTTTGCTCATCAATTCAGGTTTCCGCTCAGGAATTGATTTAACTTTTGCTATAAAATATGGGTCATCTGAAACCAGATCATTCAGCATCATTCTTTTACGACCCTGGATAATTGCCGTGGTTGAGCCATCAGGCATCTCCAGCAGTTTCACTATCTGCCCTATTGTCCCGATTGAATGAAGGTCATTAAAGCCGGGATTTTCCATATCAGGATCTTTCTGTGCAACAGTGCCGACTATCTTATTATTCCTGTATGCATCCTTAATAAGCTGAATTGATCGCGGACGGCCTATTGAAATTGGCAGGACAACGCCCGGGAAAAGCACAGTATTACGCAATGATAATATTGGAATAGTTTCAGGGACTTCAACATTTTCAAGGTCGCCATCTTCCCCATCTGCAATAATAGGGATTATATCACCCTCTCCATCAAGTATATCCGGAAGTAATATTTCATCAACAGGTCGCCTGAATTTCTTTTCCATCTATGTTTTCTCTTTTAACCTTCAGAGTGAATGCCAAAATTACTGAATATTTTTACAAATAAGCTGAAAGGGGATTATGCAATCATTGTGCCAGAATGCCCCCCATCCCCCCTGAAGGGGGGCTAATTCTGTTTATTTAAAATTAATTATCAATAAATCAGTATATTATCCTCCTTTAGGGGGCAAAGGCCAATAAAAAAGGGGCTCTTCAATGAGTCCCTTGTGTGATAGTGTTTACTTTTCTTTTTCTTTTTC
>JAPLEC010000136.1 GCA_026391515.1 Bacteroidia bacterium
GATACCAAAGAATTTGCTTTGCTGAAAGAAATTAAAGAATCGAATGCAGTTCAGGATCCCCTGCTTGCGCGTCAGCTTGAACTGTTATACAATTTATACCTTGGAGGACAGGTCGATACAGCGCTTATAGGTGAAAGATTAAGAATGGAAACTGAAATAAATAAGAAATACCTGAATTTCAGAGCAAGTATAAATGGTACTGAGATGTCTGATAATCAGGTTGAAGAGATACTCCGGAATTCAACCAGCAGTGCTGAACTTGAGACAGCATGGGAAGCGCATAAACTTATCGGACCTGTTGTAGCTGAGGATATTATCAGATTGGTAAAGCACCGTAATCTTATTGCACAAAAGCTTGGCTTCGGCAATTATCATGAAATGAGCCTTAAGCTTTCAGGTCAGGATCCGGCTGAGGTGACTGTCATTTTTGATGAGCTCGATAATCTGACAAGAGACGCTTTTGCAAAACTTAAAGTTGATATTGATTCATATTATGCAAAACGATATAAAATAGATGCATCTGAACTTCGTCCCTGGCATTATCAGAACAGGTACTTCCAGGAAGCCCCTGAAATCTATCCTGTCGATATCGATGGTTATTATAAAAATCAGGATCCGGTCAAGCTCGCAGCAACGTTCTATGATGGTATAGGACTGAATGTTGATGCAATTCTTGCAAAAAGCGACCTGTATGAAAAACCCGGCAAAAACCAGCATGCATTCAGCACAGATATCGATCGAGCAGGCGATGTCAGAACTCTCGACAACATAAAACCCACGTCAGGCTGGATGAATACAATTCTCCACGAGCTGGGCCATGGTGCTTATTCATATTACCACGATATGTCTCTACCTTTCACTCTCCGTAACGCTGCACATACTTTTACTACAGAAGCTATTGCCAATATGTTCGGACGATTTGCAACAGACCCTATATGGATGCAAAACATGGGCATCATCGATGCAAAGGAAAGTGGAAAAATATCTGATCTCTGCCATAAGTCTTTGCGTCTCGAAATGCTGGTATTCAGCCGCTGGGCACAAGTTATGTATCGCTTCGAAAAATCGATGTATGAAAATCCCGACCAGGACCTGAACAAGCTCTGGTGGGATATGGTTGAAAAGTACCAGTTGCTGGCTAAACCCGAAGGTCGAAATATGCCTGACTGGGCTACAAAAATCCACATAGCCTTGTACCCTTGTTACTATCATAATTACCTTCTTGGTGAGATCCTTGCCTCACAGCTTTACAGTTACATTACAACAAATATCACTCAGAATCAATCGTTTGTGGGAGATATAGGTGTCGGGACCTATCTTAGGGAGAATGTATTTATGCCTGGGGCAAGATATTATTGGAACGACATGATTGAAAAAGCAACAGGTGAAAAGCTCACTGCGAAATATTATGCAAAACAATTTGTTAAATAATATTTGAAAAATGTACTTTGGGATTGCTTCGTCGTCCCGATGTTATCAGGACTCCTCGCAATGACATGTGTCTTATAAAAGTTCCCCTCCTCGGAGAGCTTGTCCCGCGAATCCGCCAACTGGCGGAGAAGCGGGAGGTTAGGGGTGGGTTAAATTGATAAAATAAAATACAATACTTTAATCATGAAAAAATTAATCATTCTCTTATTGGGTTTCCTGATAGCCTGTACTGCTCAGGAAACAAAAAAAGTGGCTGTAACTGCTTCAAGCTTTATCAATGAGATTGTTATAAAGTCTGCTATTGATAGCATCAAAGTTGCACAACCAGCTGCAGATTTAACCCTTCTTGAAAAAGGTGTCAAACATGCTGCTTCACTCTGGAGGGCTGAAGACGGAACTCCGGCTGATTTTTCAGAATTCGTCAAAAACAATTATGTCTCTGATCCATCAAAACGCAAAGTTGTATTTGATAAGATAAGCAATAACATGGAATCGCTGAACGGCAACTTTAATGAAATAATCCTCGATCTGAAGAAAACACTCGATGAAAATATTGGTCAGATTGATGAGATAGACCGGATGTTCGGGAATTATTCAGTAGGTGCTCATGTCTCGGATGATTTCTATGCAAATAAAATCGCTTTTACAATTGCATTGAACTTCCCGTATTTCAGTCTTGCAGAAAAGGAAAAGCTGGGACCTTCCTGGAGCCGTGAAGAGTGGGCTATGGCGCGTCTCGGCGACATGTTCATTTCACGTGTGCCGGCCGGGCTGAACCAGGCTTTGAACGCTGCCTATGGTAATGGCGATATGTATATTGCAGAGTACAATATTTATATGGGGCATCTTCGCACCGATGATGGGCGCCAGTTGTTCCCCGATGATATGGTGCTGCTTTCTCACTGGAATCTTCGCGATGAGCTGAAAGCTGATTATGCCGATAAGAAAAACGGTGCTGAAAAACAGGACATGATCGTAAAAGTAATGGAACATATTATAAAACAGGATATTCCGAAGGTTGTAATTAACAGTCCTGATTATGAATGGGCTCCTTTCTCAAATAAAGTAACCAAAGCAGGAGCCCCGGTCGAGGCTACTCCCGAATCTGATACACGCTATGATCTTATTCTGAAATCTTTCAAAGCCATGAAGGATACCGATCCTTACAATCCGGAAATGAATACAGCCATTATGCGTAAATTTTCACTTGAGATGGAAATTTCCCAGGAAGAAGTTGAAGAGCTTTTCGACTCCTACCTTAAATCACCTCAGCTTTTAAAGATTGGAGCACTTATAAAAGAAAGACTTGGCCGTGATCTGAAGCCGTATGATATCTGGTACGACGGATTTAAGACCAGGAGCACCATCCCGGAGGATCTTCTTACCGCAGAGACATCGGCTTTATATCCGAATCCTGAAGCGTTCAAAGCCGGAATGCCTGTAATACTTGAAAAAATGGGATGGAGCCCCGAGAGAGCCAGTTATCTTGCAAGTAAAATAGTTGTTGATCCGGCACGCGGATCAGGCCATGCATGGGGAGCAGGAATGAAGGGATCTGTATCGCATCTGCGAACACGAATCCTGGATAAAGGAATGGATTACAAGGGCTATAATATTGCAGTTCATGAGTTTGGGCATACTGTGGAACAGACAATTACTCTTAATGATGTCGATTATTATATGATGTCAGGAGTTCCTAATACAGCTTTCACCGAAGCCATGGCTTATGTATTCCAGAGCCGCGATCTGAAACTTCTTGGGATGAAGGATGATAATCCTGACAAGGGAAAAATGGAGACTCTCGATGCAGCCTGGTCGTTAATGGAAATAATGGGTGTCGGAATGGTTGAAATGAAGTTCTGGAAATGGCTCTATCAGAATCCTGATGCCACACCAGCACAGCTGAAAGAGAGAGTTCTGAACGTTGCACTGGAAACATGGAATCAATATTTTGCTCCCGTAATCGGTGTAAAAGATTCACCTCTTCTGGCAATTTATTCACACATGGTTAACGATCCTCTTTACCTGCCCAACTATTCTTACGGGCACGTTATACAGTTCCAGATTGAAGAGTATCTGAAAGATAAAAATCTGACTGTTGAGATTGATCGCATGCTTAAGCAGGGACATCTTACCCCTCAGCAGTGGATGGTCGGAGCAGTAGGCTCAAGAATTTCAGTGGAACCGTTGATTAAAAAATTGGACGAAGTTTTATCAAAATAGTTCCGTGTTTCGCGTTCCGTGTTCCGAGTTAATGGTGATACCCGGAACTCTGAACCCGGAACACCGAAAATTTATATATATTTAAATATGAAGATCAAACTCTCTGACTATCCTACTTTCAACAAGGAGTGGAAGAAGGAAGAAACTGTTTCAAAAACAGAAAAGATGCTGATCCGTATCGGCGGGCTTCAGAATAAAATGTATGCTCAGAATAAGTATAGCATACTTATCATTTTTCAGGGCATGGATGCTTCAGGAAAGGATGGACTTACAATAAGTCTGTTAAAGAACTGCAATCCTATCGGGTTTGAAGTAAATAGCTTTAAAAAGCCGACGGAAGAGGAATATGCTCACGACTTTCTCTGGAGGATACATAACATTTCTCCCC
>JAPLEC010000249.1 GCA_026391515.1 Bacteroidia bacterium
TCAATTGCTTGACTTTGAACAAAAATAGAAGATAATTTCAATAGAGTAAATCTCTAATAAAAAAGGGGGGCTTATATGATTAGTTGGGACGAAGGTTTATTTGACGATCAAAAAGAAGCAGCTTCTCACATAGGAGATCATGCTCGACTACTAGCAGGGCCGGGAACTGGGAAAACTAAAACTCTGTCAAGACGCATTGCATACTTAATTACTGAAAAGCATATTCCGCCTAATCAGATTTTGGCTTTAACATTTACACGTGTCGCGGCATCTGAACTTCGTAATCGCGTTTCTGAGATATTGGAAGGGGAATATGAAATACCACGAATTTCTACCCTTCATTCTTTTGCGCTTAGACAATTACTGAAAAACTCACGGATAATTGATTCAGTTCCACAGCCATTACGAATTGCAGATAGCTGGGAAGAGTATAAGATAATCTTTGAAGATT
The DNA here is from genome assembly GCA_026391515.1 of Bacteroidia bacterium. GTDB lineage: Bacteria > Bacteroidota > Bacteroidia > Bacteroidales > VadinHA17 > LD21. The sequence goes on from JAPLEC010000249.1 coordinate 452, forward strand.
TAAAAAAAATTGCCAATTATAATCTTAAAACCATAGAACATAAAATAAATTTGCTATCTGCAGATTGGGAAACACTTAAAGCCGATGAAAGCGGATGGAAAGAAAATTTTCCTGATCCAACGTTTCTAGGCGCTTGGCAACAACATAGAAAAGTTTTTGGATATACTCTGCGTTCAGAGATGGTCTATCAACTTAAGCGAGCCCTTGAACAATCTGGAAACTTTGCACTTGAATCTGACTATAAGTATTTGCTTATAGATGAATTCCAAGATCTTAATAAATGTGATTTAGCAGTAATTTTTGCTCTTAAGAATAGAGGAGTTGAAGTTTTTGTAGCGGGAGATGATGATCAGAGCATTTATGGTTTCAGAGGCGCATATCCTGATGGGATACGAAGATTTAATAAGGATTATATTCCATCGTCATCACTAACTCTTAAAACTTGTTTTCGTTGTGATCGTAATATTATTTTTCTCTCATCATTTGTGGCTGATTTAGACCCAGGCCGCCTTAAAAAGTCACTTGAGCCTCTTAATGATGCAGAGAAAGGAGTAGTTCGGATTTTCAGATACAGAAATCAAGAGTATGAAGCTGCTGATGTGGCAAATATTTGCAGAAACCTTTTAGATAAAACAAAATATGAGCCAAAGGATATTTTGATATTAATGCGAAGCGATCGGAAAAAAGCTTTTTCTTCAATAATCAGAAGGGCACTTGAGGCCCGAAAAATTCGTGTGGCCGTGCGATCTGGAATTACTCCGTTAGACAATGATGACGGAAGGGTATTGTTGGCGGTTCTTCGCCTGATAATAGATAATAAGGATAGTCTGGCTCTTAGAACACTATTAAGGCTTCAAAGAAATGGAGTTGGTGAAGAATCATGCTCTAAAATTTATAACCTTGCTTGTGAAAATGGTAAGACTTTTTCTATGATTGCTTATGAAACAATGGAAGAACCAGAATTGATTCCGCATCTTGGTAGAAAAATTGCTAATGAAATGCATAAAATACAAGATATTCTTAACAATTGCAAAGAATATTTTAATAATTTAAGCAATTCCTCAAGTCAAAACGATTTACTGAATGCTCTTTATATTTTAGCTAAAGATATAATAAAGGATGATGGTAAAAGAGCAGAAATTTTACAATTTCTGCAACAAATTATAGTTGAAACAAATTCGACTGATCACTTAAAATTAATAAGTATGCTGTCGTCATCTCTAGAAGACAAAGAGCAAGAATTGGACCTTAGTAGTGTTAATATTATGACTATGCATAAGGCAAAAGGATTGGAGGCAAAAGCTGTCATAATTATAGCTGCTGAGGATGAATATATTCCTGGAACTGAACCTGAAGACGATGAGCGGCGTCTATTGTATGTTTCTTTGTCGAGAGCTCAACATGTTTTAATAATAACTTATTGTGATAATCGTATAGGTTCTCAAAAGTATACTGGAAGGACTAGAGGCAAAACTGTTAGAACGCTTTCGAGATTTTTGAGAGGTGCTCCTATTAAACCAATTAGTAGGTGAATCTGATTATTACAAATTTCCACTAACTAGTTAAAATATTTCTATGAATCAGTGTTTTTCGAAATGGTTAATCCTTCCTAAACACATTTTGAGGCCTTAAAAGTCGCTCCAAATCTAATATGAGCTTAGTTGTATTTACCTGCGTGGTGGCGGCGGGGGGATTCGAACCCTCGACACTCCGGGTATGAGCCGGATGCTCTAACCACTGGGCTACGCCGCCATTCCTCTGTGTCTTTGCATTCTCTTTTTTTGATCTGTTTGAGTATCCTGAGATTCTCTGAGAAACTTCTTCATTTTTTGCTCGAGGCCTCCCTTGCTGAACTCAGGTGTTTTTGGATCCTGATCGTTCTTGATTTTCTTGATGAAAGAAAAATTTAACTTGCCAGCTTTTTCTTTCCCAATAATATTAACAACGACTCTATCACCTTCTTTAACTGGGGACTTATTTTCGCCTAATTCAGATTCATTAAATTGCGATACATG
>JAPLEC010000352.1 GCA_026391515.1 Bacteroidia bacterium
AAAGAAATAAAACTTCCGGATTCTTTATTATCAGAGTACAATGATTCAAATGAATTAAACTCTTATCATGCAGGTGATACCGGTATTTTCAGTATCACAGTGTCAGCAGAAAGACCTATAGGCTGCAGTTGTGGTGGTATATGCTAACTTAACATAAACTTACAGTATGGGAACAACAAAGAAACTTTCATTTTTTGACCGCTACCTTACTCTATGGATTTTTCTTGTAATGTTTGCCGGTGTAATAATTGGCTATTTTAAACCGGGAATCTCTGGATTCTGGAACTCATTAAGCTCAGGCACAACCAACATTCCTATTGCTATTGGCCTTATCCTTATGATGTATCCGCCTCTTGCAAAAGTGAAGTACGAAAAGCTGCCACTGGTTTTCAAAAACCTTAAACTTTTAGGCTTATCACTATCAATGAACTGGATTATTGGTCCAATAGTAATGTTTTTACTTGCAATATTATTTCTCCATAATCATCCTGGTCTTATGGTCGGTGTTATCCTGGTCGGACTGGCCAGATGTATTGCAATGGTACTTGTGTGGAACGATCTTGCAAAGGGAGATACTGAGCTTGCTGCAGGATTAGTGGCATTCAACGCATTATTCCAGGTTTTCCTGTATTCAGTTTATGCTTATGTTTTTATAACTCTGCTTCCCCCGGTATTCGGACTTAGCGGTTCCATTGTAAAAGTATCTATATCAGAAATAGCAGTAACTGTTTTAATCTACCTTGGCATTCCATTTCTGGCAGGATTAATTACCAATACTATCCTGCGGAAGGTAGCTGGTGACGGATGGTACTATGGTAAATTTATTCCTAAAGTATCATGGTTAACACCAGTTGCCCTGTTATTTACAATTTTCGTAATGTTCTCTTTTAAAGGAGAAAAAATCATTCAACTGCCACTGGATGTTATAAGAGTAGCAATTCCGTACACCATTTATTTTGCTGTGATGTTCTTTTCAACATTTTTTGTTGCAAAATGGATGGGACAGGGTTATGAAAGATCAGCAACTATGGCATTTACTGCCGGGAGCAATGATTTCGAATTGGCTATTGCTGTAGCTGTAGCAGTATTTAACATCGATTCACAGGCTGCCTTTGCCACAGTAATTGGTCCTTTAGTGGAAGTGCCTGTACTGATATTGCTTGTTAATGTTGCTCTATTTTTTAAGAAGAAGTATTTTAGTGAATAAATATTTACTTAAATGGATGCTATCTGGTTAAAGCTGATTTTACTTGCTGTTTTTGGTATTGCAATGGCACATCTCGAAGGTGTGGTAGTCGTTTATCTCCGGAAATCCCTCGGGATGCTTGATTCAGAGTCGAATAAAGAATTTGTCGAAAAATTTCCCAAACGCTTTCTTTATATCGAAATGACAAGAGAAGCTGCAACAATCATTATGCTTGTCGTAATAGCTTACCTTGTTGGAAACACGTGGCTGGAAAAAGGTATTTTCTTTCTGTGGACCTTCGCTTTCTGGGATCTCTTTTATTATTTGTCTCTTTATATCCTTATTAAATGGCCGCCGGATCTTAAAACAATTGATGTTCTTTTCCTTATACCGGTACCATGGATCACCCCCGTATGGTTCCCGGTAGCAGTATCATCACTGACAATAATAATCATCGCAATTTTGTACCTTTCGGGGATTATTAATTAGTGATTTCAAGAACCAGTTTTGGAGAATAATTCTGATCATACTTCCCGGATAAAAATAATATTCAGGTCGCTTAAGTACAGGAATTACCGCCTTTTCTTCGGAGGTCAGAGCATTTCACTTATCGGCACCTGGATGCAGCGCATTGCAATGCCATGGCTGGTTTATCACATGACCGGTTCAGCATTCCTGCTGGGTGTTGTCGGTTTTGCAGGACAAATTCCTACATTTCTGCTTGCACCTTTTGCAGGTGTCATTACCGACAGGTTTAGCAGGTATAAAGTACTGTTGATTACACAGATAATCTCGCTGGTTCAGGCATTAATACTTGCGGTTCTTGCTCTTACAGGTACAATCCAGATGTGGCAAATTGTTGCATTAAGCATCCTTCTGGGGTGTATAAGTGCATTCGATGTCCCCTCGCGGCACTCTTTTGTTATTGAGATGGTCGAGAAAAAAGAAGATCTCGGTAATGCAATTGCATTGAATTCAATGATGTTCAACGGTGCCAGGCTCATTGGTCCGTCAGTAGCCGGACTTATGCTTGCCACTGTTGGAGAAGGGATGTGTTTTCTTATTAATGCCATCAGTTTTATTTTTGTAATATTCTCCCTTTTAATGATGAAGGTATCACCCGGGAATATAAAGAAGAAAGAGAGTCATATGTTTAAGGATTTGAAAGAAGGATTGGATTATACATTTGGTTTTGCACCTATTAAACATCTTCTTCTGCTTCTTGCCCTTATCAACCTGATGGGTGCTTCATATCAGGTATTGATGCCTGTTTTTGCCAAGGAGATTCTTCATGGTGGTTCCGACACATTCGGATTTCTTATGGGCGCAGCAGGATTGGGAGCTCTTTTGGGAGCAGGTTATCTTGCTTCGCGCGAAACTGTACTCAGGTTGGGAAGAATCATTCCTGCCGCATCAGGACTTTTTGGTGCCGGACTAATCATAATGTCATTCTTAAGAAACACTCCTTTAACACTCATTCTAATGGTTTTTATTGGCTTAGGTTTAATGCTGCATACTGCTTCGAGCAACACTATTCTGCAGACGATTACAGAAGATGACAAACGTGGCAGAGTTATGAGCTTTTATACGATGGCAATAATGGGCACAACTCCTTTCGGAAGCCTTCTGTCAGGTTTCCTGGCCAAAACTATTGGCACACCAATAACTATTTTTATCGGCGGCATTTCCTGTATGGCAGGAGCATTACTATTTCTGAAAAAACTGCCTGAATTAAAGAATATTGTCCGGCCGGTGTATGTGAAAATGGGCATTATTCCCGAAGTGGCAAAAGGAATTGAAACAGCATCGGAACCGACTGCTGACATCTCCGATCTGCACTGAATGCCAACCAGAAAGCTTATGCTGCATGGTGGCTATGGGCAAGGCTGGGAGGATGGGATGGCAATTAAATGAAATTTCGTAACTTACATCAGATTTTTTCAAAAAGAAGATGTATTGGTTCCTTATACCTCTTATTCTTGGTTTCGCATCGAACCTGGCAAGCGCTTTTACAAAAGCATATTCTGAGAAGTGGGGAAAAACTACAGGGACTGTAATTACAATTATTTTAAGAGATTTTACAGGAATACCTGTTTGGGCAATAGGATTTGGACTGGCAATTAGTGAGTCTTCGATACAGTTGTACAAAGCTTCACTTATAATTAAAATCCTTGGCTGGTTAATAATTTTTGCAGGCGCAATAATCATTGTAATAGCATTAGTCAGTATCAGAATAAAGGCAGCTGCCCCTAAAATTGGAGACACTCTGGTTAAAAAGGGGATTTATTCACTGGTCCGTCATCCGATTCACAGCGGTACCTTTCTTGAATTTGCCGGAATATTCATGCTCTGGCCTTCTTTACAGGTGGGAATCGCTTCAGCAACTGGTATTATTTGGATTTTTCTTCAAACACGCTTTGAAGAGTACGACCTGAAAAAAAGAATACCGGAATATGAAGAGTACATGAAACAGGTTCCACGATTCATACCATTTTCCAGGTTTAGAAAATAAGTCTAAACAAATTTAATTTCAGATAGATGAGTGTAACTTTCAGAAATATTGAAAAAAAGGATAACAAGGAAATTGCGGAGCTTATCCGCTCAGTCTTCAGGGAATTCGGCATTGCACGTCCGGGGACTGTCTATTTTGATCCGACAACGGATGATCTGTTTACGCTTTTTCAAAGACCTGGTTCTGAGTACTGGATAGCTGAAGAAGAAGGAAAAATAATTGGCGGTTGTGGAGTCTATTCCACACCTGGATTACCTGAAGGATGTGCTGAGCTCGTAAAGCTATACTTGTTAGCTTCATCCAGGGGAAAAGGAACTGGCCGGCAGCTGATGGAAAAGACATTCGAATCTGCAAGAAG
>JAPLEC010000238.1 GCA_026391515.1 Bacteroidia bacterium
GTTTTAGTAATTTTAGAATATTAATGTATTAAACATAATGATCATTAAAAGTTATATTTATTAATATTTATAATATATTTGCTTAATATTTTAAATAATATATGTTTTATTTCAAATTTTTGTTAGATTTGCAATTTGAGATTTATTTCGGGCAATATTTAGTGATTTAACAGGCAGAAATTATGTGCGGTATTGTAGGAGTATTCGATCTGAAAGTCAACCATCTGGATTTGAGGGCTAATGTGCTTAAAATGTCAAAAAAACTCAGGCATCGGGGACCTGACTGGTCTGGGATTTTTTATTGTGAAAAAGCAATACTGGCTCATGAAAGGTTATCAATTGTCGATCCGCAGTCAGGCAAACAGCCTTTGTACAGCAAGGATGGGAACCTGATACTGGCGGTGAATGGTGAGATTTATAATCATCAGGAGATCAGAAAGCGCTTCGAAAATTCGTATGAATTTATGACACATTCCGATTGCGAGGTAATCCTTCCTCTTTACAGGGAAAAAGGCCCGGCATTCCTCGAGGAGATGAACGGTATCTTTGCATTTGCACTATATGATAAGGAGAGAGATTGTTACCTGATTGCAAGGGATCATATCGGCATAGTACCTTTATATATAGGCTGGGATCAATATGGAAATTTCTATGTGGCATCTGAGTTGAAAGCTCTTGAAGGGGTTTGTAACAAAATCCAGGAGTTTATGCCGGGACATTATCTGTTCAGCAAGGAGGGTGTAATAAAGAAATGGTATCAGCGCGACTGGATGCAATATGAATCAGTTGAAAACAACAATACTTCAATAAGTGATCTGAGAAGCGAAATGGAAGCCACAGTCCATCGCCAGCTGATGTCTGATGTTCCTTACGGTGTGCTGCTTTCCGGCGGCCTCGATTCCTCGATAGTCTCAGCAGTAGCAAAGAAATTTGCGCCAAAAAGAATTGAAACACAGGATAAAAGTGAAGCATGGTGGCCACAGCTTCATTCATTTGCTGTCGGGCTCGAAGGCTCTCCTGATCTTGCTTCTGCAAGAAAAGTTTCAGATCATATCGGAACAATTCATCATGAAATACATTTTACAATACAGGAGGGCCTTGATGCTATCCCCGATGTGATTTATCATATTGAAACATATGATGTTACAACAGTCAGAGCATCGACACCTATGTACCTTCTTGCCAGAGTGATTAAATCGATGGGAGTTAAAATGGTTCTTTCAGGTGAAGGAGCCGATGAGATATTTGGCGGGTACCTGTATTTTCATAAAGCTCCTGATCCAAAGGCTTTTCATGAAGAGACTGTGAGAAAATTAGACAAGCTTCATCTTTATGATTGTCTCAGGGCAAATAAGTCTCTTGCAGCCTGGGGTGTGGAAGGGCGTGTTCCGTTCCTCGATAAGGAATTTATGGATGTGGCAATGCGCCTCAATCCGGCAGATAAAATGATTACGAAAGAAAGAATGGAAAAATGGGTTTTGCGGAAGGCATTCGAAGATTATCTTCCTGCCAGTATTGCTTGGAGACAAAAAGAACAATTTTCCGACGGGGTTGGTTATAACTGGATAGACACACTAAAAGCCACCGCGTCAAGGGAAGTGTCTGATGAACAGCTTAAAAATGCAAAATACAGGTTCCCGATTAATCCGCCAATGTCAAAGGAAGAATACTTTTACCGGTCAATTTTTTCTGAACATTTCCCGTCTGACTCTGCCGCTGCATGTGTCCCATCGGTGCCATCAGTTGCATGCAGTACTTCTGAAGCACTTG
>JAPLEC010000050.1 GCA_026391515.1 Bacteroidia bacterium
AAGCGACAGGTTCGGGAGAAAACGTCTGCTCATACTTTCAGCTTCTCTGTTTGTGATTGCTTCACTGGGGACGGGAGGTGCCGGCTCATTTACAACATTTGTTATTTTCAGAATTATTGGTGGTGTGGGCATCGGATTAGCCTCAAACCTTTCTCCGATGTATATTGCCGAGATCACCCCTGGCAGCGTAAGGGGAAGATTTGTTTCTATAAATCAGCTTACGATAGTTATCGGAATACTTGCTGCTCAACTAATTAACTGGAGGATTGCTCAACCTGTTCCATTGGACGCAACAACGTCCGACATACTTACATCATGGAACGGACAAATGGGATGGAGGTGGATGTTTTATGCATGCACAATCCCGGCCGGATTGTTCTTTATTTTTATGTGGTTCGTACCTGAAAGTCCGCGATGGCTGGCTAGAAACAAGTCAAATCATCAGAAAGTAAAAAAGGTACTTGCAAAGATCGGCGGCAATGAATACGCTGATTATGAGCTTATTTCAATTGAGGAAACTCTTAACACTACTTTGAAGAAAACAGGTTTTAATCTGTTGAAGCAACCTGGTGTACTTAAATTATTAATCTTGGGAATTGCCCTGGCTGTGTTTCAACAGTGGTGCGGAATAAATGTGATTTTCAATTATGCACAAGAGATATTCTCAAATGCAGGATATAATGTTTCTGATATACTGTTTAATATTGTTATTACAGGAAGTGTAAATCTTGTTTTCACTTTTGTAGGTATGTTCACAGTAGACAAGATTGGCCGGAAAGCACTCATGCTTCTGGGAGCAGGCGGACTTGCAGGGATATTTGCAATAATAGGAAGCATGTATTTCTTTCACCTGCAGGGATTACCATTATTGATTATGGTTGTAGTTGCCATAGCCTGTTATGCAATGTCGCTGGCACCCGTAACCTGGGTTGTACTTTCCGAAATTTTCCCGAACAGGATACGTGGTTTTGCAATGTCTGTCGGAACATTCTCACTGTGGGCAGCATGCTTTATCCTTACTTACACCTTTCCTCTGCTTAATCAGGTTTTAAAAGCATCGGGAACATTTTGGGTATATGGATTTATTTGTATTCTTGGATTTCTGTTCATCCTTAAAAGGCTTCCGGAAACAAAGGGTAAATCGCTGGAAGAGATTGAACATGAATTAATTAAGAAATAAAGCTTATAAATAGAGAAAATTCTATGTACGAACTTGAAGCTATTCTTGCGCGGAAAGAAACAATTGAAGGTGCATTGAGTGATTTTCAACAGGCCAGAATAATCCGTCTGCCACAGGATATCATCATGATTCCAATGGTTGGCAGATTATTGCAGGAGCTGGAAATAAGATATCAGGGAGGTACAAAAGTCACTTCACCGGACATCCAACGATTTTCCCCATCCATTCATCCTGACTTTGAACGTTTAATAGTCGGAGTTGATAAACTTGCCAGATATTTATCTCAACGCGGAATGGTAGCTTATGTTGAAGCAACATTTACTGGGGGCTATGGCGGACATGATACCATGTTATGGGAAAACGGAAAGGTTATTGGTTCCCGGGGCGACGATATTAATGTTGTCCTCAGAAAATTAGGGGTAATTGCAACACGGGACAGGGATGAATTTGACTCAGTGGGACTTGGACGCCACAGGACAACAAAGCAATGGCTGCCGGAATGTGATAGTTGATACCGTAGAATATATTTTAAGAGATTTTTTTCACTCTCTTTTCAATTTTTTTTCTGATTTTATCAAAAGAAATGGGAGGACCAATTGAGACCTCTTTACCATCGATGTAAAGGGCATCATTTATTCCCCATTCCTTAGCTACTTCTTTATCAAGAGTATCATATTCCTTCAGATTTATTTTACCTGGGAAATCGAGTGATGCTCTTTTAGCTCTTTCACAAGTTATATTCATAGACTGGCACCAGCCGCTTCTGAAAAGAGTGATATTAACCTTATTATCTCCTTTTAACGGTTTCTTTAAGGGTTTAATGAATTTTGGAGGAACAGCATTTTCATTGAATGGTTTCCATAGTAATCGGATGATCCCGCCTTTATCAACAACTTTATATCCGTGCTTTTTAAACCATGATGAGCGCATAAATACAGGAATGATAAGGCCCC
>JAPLEC010000127.1 GCA_026391515.1 Bacteroidia bacterium
AATTCCTGATTCAATAAAATCAGACGAAAGCAGTCTAATGGTCTTATAATTTATTTTTTATTTAAACCATTTTTGATCACCGGATCATAATCTTTCATATAAAATCCATATTGATTAACGGATTTATCCGGACTCCAGATAATCCTGTTAACCTCAGGCAATAAGAATCTTAAAATAAATAAAAAGAATAACAGCGTCCACGGTACAAGAAGCCTCATAAGGATCTTTTTGTGCAATGGCTGCCAGTCAATGAAACCAGAAGATGTAAGCGTCAGAAGTACAAATAAAGTAACCAGAACCAGCGAGATTTGTCCTGTATAAAGAAGAATATTGCCGCCAGGCCAGTGCTGGGTTTTATATAACAAGCTCAAACATGAAGAAGCTACGACGCAGCTGAAAATAAATGTGACATATTTTAAATATTTGTTTTTCCCTGCAAGATAAAGACAACGTATACCATAAATGAAGATCCCTGCGCTAAGTAAATAATTACATAAGCTTATTATAAGTCCAATAAATAGTATAGGGTATCTTTTAATTACTAATGAAATGATATCGAGAGAAACTAAAATAATTAATAATGTAAATGCTTTTGCATCTTTGTAAACGAAAATATCGATTGTTAATAATGTCGAAACAATAATAAGGATTAAACCAACTATATCAGCTAACACAGAATAATCAAAGATAAAAGCAGCTATTAGGACAATAATAAGCACCGGGAAAGATATATAAGCATATTTTGCAGTTTTTTTAATCCAGGTTTTCTCTTCATGGATAAATGCAAATGATGTAACAATCGCCAGTAAACTAAATCCCACTATAATACTATAAAAAGCCACGATTTCGTTAATACTATGTTCAGAAAACAGGAGACCTATTATACCGCCTATTGTGGTCAATATTATTATGGCCAGGGAAATAATAATAATCCTCTTATGAACAGTCCTATACATTTATTGAGATAAAATTTGGAATTAAAGTTAAACCAATTACAATCAATTTGCAATTTTTTGCCTTGTAAGAAATTCAATGATCTGAATTTCTTCCTTAGTGTTCTTTCGTGTTATCCTTAGTGTTCCTTTGTGGTAAAAAAATAATTTAACCACTAAGGAACACAAAGTGCGCACTAAGGGACACAAAGGATTATTTCATATACCATTGATTATCTGTTACTTTGGGAAAGACACTATTTTTTATTATCTTTGATTGTTCATGCAGATACTGAACACTTTTCAGAGGTTTAATTTTTTATGAGAAAGGTATCGCCTATGCAAAACTCAATATTGCTATTGGTAATTTTCTTCAGTCAAAAAATGATATCGCGTTAAAATTATTGTCAGAGATTTTCCAGTGGTTCGAGAACAATAAACAAGAAAAAGGTTATGTCAACGCTCTGCTGCTGAAAGGCAATATTTTCGAAAGCTTTGGTGATTATGAGAAGACTCTTCAACTCTGGCACGAGGCTTATAAAATATCCCAGGAAATAAATGATACAGAATCGGAAGGGGAAGCCTGCAACCAGCTCGGTCTTATCTACTCCAGATTAAGCAACTTCTCGAAAGCCCTGGAGTATTACAATAAAGGCCTGAAAATCAGGGAAGAAATGGGAGATGAGAATGCTGTTGCCTCATCTCTTAACAGGATAGGCATGGTTCTGCGCCAGACAAAAAAATATGTCGAGTCACTGGAATATTATTTCCGCAGTCTTGATATCCGGAAAAAGAGTAATCAGACATCTGCAATACCCTGGACCCAGCTTGGCATAGCAAGCACTTATGAGGAAATGAAAAAATTTCCGGAAGCTCTCGATTACTATAACCAGGGAATGATAGGTGGCGATAAACGATGCACTCTTCAATGCTACCTGGGAGCGGGACGGGTTCACAGCCAGATGGGAAATGATAAACAGGCTGAAATGAGACTTAATCAATCTCTTTCTATGGCTCAGGAGCTTAATTCACTTGCACTGATAGCTGATGCACACGCAGCGTTAGCTGCTCATTATGAACTGTTTAAGAAACCTGAAAAAGCCCTTGAAAGTCTTAAACAATATTTTAAAACCAGTGAATCATTTCACAGTGCTGAGGTTCAGAGCCGGTTGAGCAATATTGAAGTTGCTCATGCAATTGAGAAATCGGAACAGGAAAAAGAGATCTATCGGTTAAGACATGTCGAACTGAAAAAAGCCTATGATATAATTGAAGAAATTAACCAGGATATCACTGCAAGCATAAATTACGCAAGCCGTATTCAAAGGGCACTTCTTCCTGATCCGCATGAAATAAGAGGATTACCGGAGAGATTATTTATGCTGTACATTCCGAAAGAGATTGTCAGCGGGGATTTCTACTGGTTCACATATACCAAAAGAAAACTCATTATTGTTGCGGGCGATTGTACCGGGCATGGTGTCCCGGGTGCTCTGATGAGCATGCTCGGGATATCCTTTCTCGAGGAGATAATTAATAATCGGGGGATTGTTGAATCAGGCCAGATCCTTAATGAACTTCGGGAAGAAGTAAAACGTGCACTGCACCAAAGGGGGGTCAGGGAGGAAGCAAAAGATGGAATGGATATCTCTCTGTGTGTTATTGACAAGGCAAGAAGCACGATACAGTATTCAGGCGCTTATAATAACCTGTATCTGATCCGCAATGGTGAATTAATTGAATATCAGGCAGATCGTATGCCAATTGGCATTTACGACGTGTCAGATACTGAATTTACTAGCAAAAATATTCCATCCTTTCGCGGAGACATGATTTATATGTTTTCGGATGGATATGCCGATCAGTTCGGTGGTCCCAATAGAAAAAAATTCAAGTATCTTCAACTTAAAGAGCTTTTACTCTCAATCCATAAAACGCCATTGGAAGAGCAAAGAGAGAGGCTTGAAAAAGTATTTCTCGATTGGAAAGGCGATAATTCCCAGATTGATGATGTTACGATACTGGGCCTCAGAATCTAGCATCTTCCTCTGTGTAACTCTGTGCTTCTCTGTGTCTCTCTGTGTAACTATTTAAAAAGAAAATCTTACACAGAGGTCTTCGTCGCTTTGCTCCTCAGACTAACACAGAGCGACACAGAGGTAAAAAATCAAATATGTTAATAATTCTAAAAAGATTTGATCTACAATAATCTGCATTGACTTCTTTGATACCTTTATTATTTACTTTATATTATTCTGAATAACAAAATCATTTCCAATGAAGCCGAAGAGAATTTTATTTGCCATTACCTGCCTGGTAATGTTGTTTAATTCAACGAATGGGCAGAATTCAACTCCCAGAGCCCTCCTGCCTGAAAAGATTATTGACGAAATAATTGGTGAAGCATCAGGCGAAAGAGCCATGAATCACATAATAGAGATGGCAGCCTATATTCATGATCGTCCTGCTTCAGAATATAGCGGTTATTTCTTTGAAACTCAATATGTTCTGGACAAGATGAAGGAATATGGTCTTGAAGGTGCTATGGTCAATACTTATCCCGGGGGTAAAACATGGGATGGGATAAAAGCAACCCTGTGGGAAGTTAGTCCTGGGCACAAAATTGTTGTCACGTCTGGCAGTATTTCCATGGTTCACTCGCTGGCTGTAGCGAAAGGTGCTTTGGGTGTAATTTCCTATAATTCACCTCGTCCGATTGAAGCACCACTGGCAATCCCAATTTCCGGAATTGGCGGA
>JAPLEC010000319.1 GCA_026391515.1 Bacteroidia bacterium
GGATATTCTTACACCTGATGAAATCGACTCTATTAACAGATCATCCGATTTGGTAAACAAATACAGCCAGACAATTGACAGGGAGAGCGCTTATGAGATATTGGGCAGGAAAATTGAAGAAATTGATAAAGAGAAAGCTGATGAAGCTGCGAGGAAAGAATGGGAGAAAAAGGAAAATGAGTGGGCTCGAGGGCGAGGGGGCGATAGGGCAACAAGAACTTCCTACCCCAGAAGCAGGAGATCCGGAGTAAGTCCTGTAGTAAAGGTACTTACAAGTGCTACATTTATCAGGGGTGTAATGGGGATATTGAGAAAAGTTATGTAGCTGATTATCTCCTCACCTTCACGCTGTCGACAAGATATTTTGAATCACCTCTCCAGAAAACAGCACCGTTCATCTGCTTATAGTGTACAATTACATTCGTACCTTGAAGCGTATCGAACCGCCTGACAAGAGTTTTATTGATTAAAGTGAATTGAAACTTTTCCGAGGCAAGGGCAACATCTTTTGTGGATGCCACACTGCTGAGGATCATTTCTCCTTCGTAAGTCTTGATGAAAGTTCCTTTATTTGAAAATTTTTGTAACAGCCCGGCTCTGTAACCTTCACTGTAGATATAGAAATATTTCCAGTAAATAAATCCCCCAAGAAATAGTATGAGCAATATTAAAAACCACCTAAAAACTTTTTTAGTTTTTTTGACCATGCCGGTCCAGGCTTCAGATTTGGTAAATGCTATAAATGGGCTCATTACAAATATTTTTTATACAACAAAGATAACTACTAGGAAGCACAATGGCCTTTTCAATAATCTTTAAAAAATAAAGTTAAATTATTTATTAATTATTACAACCTTCTTAACCGAAATACCTCTGGTGTTGAATACCTTAACAAGATAAATGCCCGGAGTCAGAGACAAGTCTGTATCAATTATTTCATATGCTTCTGTGGGAAAGCATGTTTTGATCACTTTTCCCTGGAGAGAAACTAATTCAACTTTTTGCATCGGGACAGGCGATACAATTGAAATTTTGTCTGAAGCTGGATTTGGATAAACTGCCGGTGAGATCTCCTCAACATCTTTCACTGCATCAATGATCTTATTCCCATTATCAATCAGAATGAATTGTACTGTTTTGGCCGGGGAAGCGATGACTATTGGTCCTGTAATAATTCTTGACCAGGATTTAATAGAGCTCAGATTATTAATTGGTCCGCCGGTCTGATTGCTGGGTTCATTATTATTCACATAAACTTTTTGCGAGAAACTGCCATTATCAGTGCCTCCTGAAAGATTGTACATATAATACCTTTCACCATAACCGAAAGTTTGTATATTGATCCTTACCGAAGCATAATTTGAACCTTTGTTTATAATTACAACTCCTATTTCTCCTGAAGAAAACAGAGAGGCATATGTTAAAACATTCTGATCACCTGAGACTGTTGATTTTATCATGTAATTGCCAAAATACTTCTGGAAATAATACATATAAAAAAATGCAGGCCGCGGATTCCAGCCCGGGACTCCTGATTCATCTCTGTTATTGAACATGCCATGGTCATTACCATTACTATAACCGTTAGCCAAATCCCACCGGGCAGCTTGTCCATATTGATTTTTTATCAATTCACCGAGTACAATAGCAGCATGCATTCCATTTATGTAGGAGCACATCTGCTTTGATCCGACAGCAAAAATATTCCATTCGGTAAGGGCAACCGGCTTCATCTCAAGATCATTCAGTGCAGTATATGTTTTAAGATAATCCATCATGTTGCTGGTCTCAGTCTGAGCGGAATTAAGTATTACAGCCGGTGAAGAATTTTCGTTATAAGGTGTGTAGTAACTGTGAACTATAAAGAAATCAGCTTTATTTCCTGCTTTACTGAAGAATTCATCGTTCCATGTCCTGTCAGGAGGATTCCATGAAGTTAAGGCATCATACGGAAGTACCTGAGCACCAATATAAATAGTTTTTCCGATTTGTTGTGCAGCAGCTTTCATTGAGTCGACAAAAATATTAAATTGTTCTCCATATAAAGCTCCTGAAATTGTATCAGGCTGGTTATCCTGATTAAGAGTTGTGTCTATACGATACCCTGCCTGCCATGGTCCGTTGCTTTCATTGCCTATTTCCCAGAACCTGGTTCTTCCTTTATCATACCTTACCCAGTCGGCAGCATAGTGGGCAGCAGTAAGAACTGGTGCCGGACCCGTTCCATATCTTGCATAACCATAGTTGATTGTGATCATCCCTGCGCTGCTTGTCTGACTCAGCAAGCTATAATAGTTATCGACCGAAAGAGTCCACGATTCTATATTTTTCCCATACCAGTAACCAGCAGTATATGCATTGCCTGCTGCGTCTATTAACTGAGCAGGAGCATCGGCAGGAGGCTGATTTTTAGCTGAATTCCAAAAGAAAATACTGCTAAGGTTACCTCCGGGAAACCTGATAATATTAGGGGAAAGTTTTTTTATATGTCCCATCAGCGCAGCTTCAGTAACGATCTGCGACATATATGGATTAGCATTGGTTCCGTACACATATTTTGAAACTTTTGCTATTGTATCGGTATAGTCAATTTCAATAATAGCAGTTGGCATATTTATACTTCTGACATTCTGCAAATGAAATTCATAAGGTGGAAGAATTGCAGTTTTTGTTTTGAAATCATTCAGGAAAAAGCCCTGAGGATCCTGCCCATTAATAATTGAAACAGGCAATAAACACAGGATCAGGAGTGTCGTGAAAATGACTATCCTTTTCAACATAGGTTAATTTAGATAATTTGAAATGAATCTGCTCGACATAGTTCAACAACTTTTGGCTGATCGCCTGCTCTTTTTGGTGTTCCCATGGTGAATGTTGTTTATGTAAAAAGATATTGTGCAATTTAATAAATCTCAATTAATATATACTTTCTTATTAAAGGTAAGAATCTCTTTTACAAAATTTTATTATGATCATTTAGTAGCAATTACCAGCATTTCAAAATCTTCCGGCGTGAGCTTGTCATTCCTGCTAAAGGCTCCAAGTTTACAGCCAAAAATTTCTGATTCCCTGAATCCTGCAGATTTTACCAGCCAGCTAATTTCGGATGGAACATAATATCTTTCGTTGCAATTCAGAATAATTTTCCTGCCTTTGTCATTTTCAGTCTCGTAAATAGAATATTGCCTGAATGTCATCAGGTTGAAATTATCTTCACCTGCTTTCCCTTGTTCTGTTCCGCTATTTACAAAATCTTTTACTGAATGAAAAAGAGGATAGAGTCCGTTCAGTGTTGTGAAAATCAGCTTGCTGCCAGGTTTTAAGGATGAACAGACATTTTTAAGGATTAAATAATTCATTTCATCTGTTTCCATCAGAGGGAAAGCTCCTTCGCATATCATTATTGCCAGATTGAAAGATTCTTTAAAGTTGAAGTTCCGTGCATCTTTAATCCGGAAATCAATTTTCAGATTCTCCGCCAGCGCCAGGCTACGGGCTTTATCGATCATTGACTCAGAGAGGTCAATACCTGTTACATTATATCCCCGACGTGCCAATTCGAGTGAATGTCTTCCTGTACCACAGCCAATATCCAGAATTTTTACTGATTTGTCGAGACTAATTTCTTTCTCGATAAAATCGACTTCACCAATTGTCCCCTGAGTGAAGCTTTCGTTATCATATTTATTTGCATAATCCTGAAAAAGTTCTTCGTACCATTGTTTCATATTTTTACATTTTAAAATTTCTTTGTGAAACTTTGTGTCTTAGTGTCTTCGTGGCATTTATTTTTTTGCCACTAAGGCACAAAGACACGAAGATACACTAAGTAATATCTAATCAATTTTTTTTCAATACAACTTCTTTCGAATTCCGGGAAAAGAGAGGATTTTTTCCAGAGGCTGGTTCTGTAACTTTAAGAGAACTGAACGTCGCATCATGAACATCATCAAGCACAATAGCAGTCCGGTAGTCTTTTTTTGCACAAAAAAGAGATACGTTTTCAAACTTAATTCCTTTGGTATGACGGATGAAAAATCCCCATGCCGGTAGTTCTTTGAACATTGAAAATTCAGGGTAGCTGGCTGCCATCTCCGGAACTTTGTCCAGTTCATCAAGACCAACTTTTGCATAAGCTGCATTCCCTCCTCCGGGGTAATGTATCTCAATATTTTTCAGGGTGACATTTTCAATCATAGCATCGGGCATTCCGACAATGGATGAGGGCGAAATATTACGTGGATTATCTTCAACAGGTCCTTCGTAATTATATCCGGCATCCGGCTTTGTAGCAGGCACTTCGGC
This sequence comes from Bacteroidia bacterium, assembly GCA_026391515.1. GTDB lineage: Bacteria > Bacteroidota > Bacteroidia > Bacteroidales > VadinHA17 > LD21. The sequence goes on from JAPLEC010000319.1 coordinate 4,306, forward strand.
GTATACATTTGATATTGAAACATTGTTCATCTTTCCTTTTTTACCTGTTCGCCGTTCTCCGATCCTAAGGAAAATTACATTCCCGGTATTTAACGATTTCAAACTATCGACAACAATGTTCTCTACAATTCCTCCATCGACTGCAGCAAAAGTGATAGCTGACCTGAAGGTATCAAACACAAGATTATTAATAATTCTGACGTTACGGAAACCTCCGTAAGATGCTGTTCCGAATTTTATACCGTTAGCGCTTGTCCTTATCCTGTTGTTGCGAACATAAACATTCTGGCAGATAAAATCGGGTGAATGCGATTTCAGGCAGATGCCATCATCTGCAGCATCGAAATATGAGTTTGTAATACTGACGCTGTCGCAGTCAACAATATCAACCCCGTCATTGTTCCAGTAAGATTTGCTGTCGACCAGGATTTTGTCGATGATGACATTCCTGCATTGATCATACTGCTGGTTCCAGCAACCCGGATCTTTCAGCATAATGCCCTGGATTTTTATATTCCTGCAACCGCGGAAATAAATATTCTGGGGACGAATTGTCTCACGCGGCCGGTCGTTTTTCAAAGGATCGCTGATCACACCTTTTTGAATAAGATCGACAAGATTATTGGCTATCTGGAATCCCTGTCCGTCAATAACACCCTTTCCGGTGATCCCTATGTTCTTCTGGTCAAGGGCAAAGATAAGAGCTGTCCAATTGAAATTCTGCTCATAATCAAACGGATTGACTGACCCAACAAGGATTGCCCCTTCTTCAAGCTGAATAGTAACATTCGATTTCAGATAGATAGTGCCGGTGAGGTACCTCCCTACATAAAAGACCAGCCGTCCGCCGCCATTGGCGCTTATAAAATCAATACCCTTCTGGATTGAATTTGTATTGAGAGTCGTCCCGTTCGATTTTACACCAAATAATGATGCGTTATAGTCCTTTGCGTTAATTACAACTGAAGAAATCAGCAGTATTAAGATTATCAGAAGTTTCCTGTTTTTCATAACTATTTTATCTTTTTTTCTTTGATCTTGTTTCTTTTGTCTTTTATCTTGTCTTCTTAAAACCCACCCCCGACCTCCCGCTTCGCTGAAGCTACGCGGGACAAGCTCTCCCAGGAGGGGATCCTTTCATATTACGCCTTTGCGCCGCTGCGCCTCTGTGTCGTTACGCCTTAATAAATTGTTACCGGGCCAATAAGACCCATTGACTGAATAGGTTGTACTTTAGTCTTTTCGTTTGTCCAGTATTGTGCAATAGGATTATCTGTCAGCGATTTCATGTAATTTCCCATCGTTGTTACAACTTTGATCTCAATTTCATTTACTCCCTTTTTCAGGAATTCCCCGATTCGAAATATTCTACGGCCATGCCATTTAACACCACAATCTTTTCCATTTACTTTAAGTTCAGAAAGGTCATAAACCTTTCCAAGATTCAGATAGAGTTTATTCTGGTCGTTCAGAGTGAGTGTGTTCCTGTAAACAACTATTCCTGCAAAGTTGACAAAATCCTGCATGTCCTTCAGATCCAGCAACTTATCAATCTGAACTGTTTTTACAGAACCATCGTGACAATGCCTGAACTCGGCGCTCCATCCATTTTCAATATTTATTGCAGATGAATTTCCGGTCGGATATGGTTTCCATTCTTCCCCGTTTTTTTGCTTATTAAAAACGAAGATAAGTGATGCTGCCGGAGGAATGTCAAGATCAAAGCTGTTATCTTTTGAGAGATTTATTCTGAACCTTTTTCCTGTTTCCGGATCCCAAATCCAACCATGTTTTTTACCTATTATCTCTTTTGAGAAAATGACTTTAGTCTTATGTGAATTATTGATATTTGAATTGATGAGGTATATAATCTCTGAACCATCATCTGCCTGATACCTGTTCTGCATCACATAAGGATCGGGCTTTTCGATTTTCATATAAGGTTCAATAGCATACTGTTCCTGAATTCCTTTGTACCAGCTTATAAAATCTTTTTCAGGTTTTTTAATGAAGATGAATCTGTCAGGAAACGCTTTCATCTTTTCAATATAAGAAGAAACCTCCCTGTCATTTTCTTCATGATCTTTCCAACCAAGTGATTTTGACGGGATGGTTTCAATACAGAAAATTCTTCCTCCTGAATTAATGAATTCAAATAATTTTTTCGCTGTGGAAACATCAATGCTGTCAATCTGTATTAAAAACAGAGAATGATATTTCTTTGGGCCATAACAGATATACCCGTTTTTCATTTCCGAATCGCAGATGACTCTTCTGGAAACATAATCACAGCCATTTCCATTTTTGTTTATTGCTTCCCAGACCAGTGTCATGTATTCGACATGAGTAATATTTGGAAAAGGTTCCATTTGCGAACCGATAAGACTCCACATGTCATCGTTTGGAGGAAGGATAGCAATATCGGTGTACATTGTAACATGCTGAAGCAGAGCGGATAATCGTCCTTTATACTCGTTGTAAAGATGAAACCAGGGCCACCAGGTATTATTCTCATTATAATACCCGCCATATCTTATCCAGCCGGGATAAGGAGCTTCAGGAGGCGAATAATTAAAACCATGAAAAATTGAATGATTGACGCCGGAAATTGCTGTCTGATCGCCACCGATTTTCAGGAATTCTAATGTCGTATTAAAAACGGTGTATGTATCAGTCATCTCCTCACAGCTAATAATCTTTTTGCCTTTCAGGTTTGCTGCTGAGGAAACATATTTATTTATCATTGTGTAAGCCCTTCCGCGCCTGTAATCATCCTCGGGCATCTCCTCTCCTATTTTATGCTTCAGCCAGTTCATGGTCCATGATTCACATTCGGGAATATCGTACAAAAAGCTGCCTTCGAGCGGGAAGAAGCTGCGACCATAAACCTGGGCCCGCGATTTTACATTTAATCCTTTACACCATTCAACATAAGTTTTTATAAAACGCTCTTCAAGAAGCTCGGCCTTGGTAATCTCAAAGTCGTATCTCATCCGCTGGATAATTTTTTCAAGATCGGGCGACATAGAAACTCCGTATTTAAAATCAGTTACATTACCCATCCCTCCGGTTTTAAAGAGGACGAACGGAAGGAATGGCCGGATATCATATCCTTTGCGTTTCTTGAATTCGTCCATCATATCGGCCGACCAGTTTGCACCTTCAAGCTCCATGCTGTCAGTAAAAAGGGCACGGATATAATTTGATAATGGTCCGATTCTCTTTTCAATAGCCGATGACATATTGGTGAGGTACTTCCTGACTGCAGATTCATTGTAATGATTCAAAACAGGTCCCGTAGCCCCGGGTGCACCATTAATGACCTGCATAAAACCATGGATTTTGACAAGCCCGTATAATGCATGTTTACCTTTTGGTATTGATAATTTAATTGTTTCATTACCAGTCTGTTCAGAGAGATCAACAACTTGATCCATACCTGTCAGAGGATCGGGGACAAGATAAAGAGAGAGCAGTTCCGTTATTCTGCCGGGGAAGGGTGAGCTTACTGCAGGATCAGCTTCCTTGAATATTTCAAATTTCGAAATTTCATAATCCAGCGGACCTGTTAATTTTTTAACAGCAATGACAACTATTTGCGAGCGTTCTTCACCTTCGAGGTATTCTGCACCGAACGGCCAGCCTGAACCGACAATCAGGTCGCAGGTCATGCTAAGCGATTTTGCTTCATCACAGACAACTTTAAGAAGGTCGATCCACTCATTGCTCAGCCATTTTACTGAAGGTTTTCCAAGATCATCTCCATCAGACCGGGTTGGAAATTCAATCGGATTAAGTTCAACACCGCCAATGCCGGCATCTTTCAATAATCGTAATTCGCGAATTAATTCTCCTGCTTCAACTTTATCGCCATTCCACCACCAGCGGACAAATGGATGGTATTTTAATTCCGGGTTTGTAAATAACTCATAAAGACCTGTGACAGGTTGATCATCAACAGGTAATGAAAGAAGTGAATTTCTGCCTGTGACAACAAAACCCGCTGAAACCAAAGCGCTATTTGATAAAAAGGTTCGCCTGTCCATTCATTAAAGCTGATTGGAAGGTCTAAATTTACCGAATAAGGATTAAAAAAGAAAGAGGTGGTAAATAAGTATAAGTTTCTGTGTGCTGGGTGCAGATATACTGGCTACTTGCTTTGCCTGGTGAAGTTACAGCTGAACGACCTTTTAGTTATTGTTTATTATATCCTGACAATCCCATTTTCTTTATAATAGCCTGGAATTCAGGCTCTGAGCGGAGATTATCAAAATTGGGGGAATTATATATCCTGGGGATTTCATCAGGATAAAGATTGGTACCAGTAATTTCGGATGAGTGCAATTCAATTATTTTTTCAAGGCATTCCAGCGCTTCTTTTTTCTTTCCGAGCATGGCATACCATTTTGCAATATAAAGGTCAGCTGTCGGATTGTTCCGCTGCATTTCAATCAGCGAATTCAATAATCCTTCTTTTCCAGACTTATTGTAAACTTCCTTTAAAATACCGGCAGCTGGCATAGTGAGAGAGTCACCAAGCATATACTTTTGAATAGCTTCTGCAGCTTTTAAATCATTGCCCTGTTTAATATAAATTTCAAATTGCATTAAATAAGCATGAATGAAATTCGAATTAATTTCGAGTGTTTTTTGATATGTATTTAATGCTTCGTCAAATTTATCTTCATTGAAAAAATACAATGCACTGGTTGCATTTATAGCTGTGGAAAACGGATCGAGTTCGAGAGCCTTGTCAATTTCCAACCGGGCATCCTTATTATTTCTGATTATATCGAGCAGCTCGGAATAATACTGATGTGCATTTGCATTGTTTGGATTTAATTCGGTGGCAAGCTTTAATTCTTTTTCGGCTTCATCCCATTTCCATTCGCTCCAGCATAAAAGAGTACCGAGGATTGCATGTGCATCAGCAAGATTTTTATCTATATCCAGAGCTTTCAGAGCATACTCTTTTGCCTTTGAGTAACCTTCTATCCTGGGATACCATCCCCACCATGCAAGGATAGAATATGCATCAGCAAGACCGGCATAAGCGAAGGCATATTCCGGATCCTCTTTAACAGATTTTGAAAAATATTCTATGCTTTTTTTCAGTGCAGCAGCTGTTCTTTTATTCCAGAAAAATCGGCCCTGCAGGTAAGAATTATATGCAACCGGATTATTTGTTGGTGCCTTTTCAATTTGAGCTTTTTCTTCAGGTGTCAGTACTGCTTCGAGCTTTTCAGCAATCTGTTTCGCAATTATGCTTTGAAGAGAAGAAATATCTTCCCATCTTCTTTCATAAGTCTCACCCCATAAGTTATTATCTGTGAGAGCATTTACAAGATTGACACTAATCCTGACCTGGTTTTCAATTCTTTGTATACTACCTTCAATCAGATAATTTACATTAAGCTCTTTCCCTATTACAGGAATTGTTTTTGCTGTTTTCCTGTATTGCATTACAGAAGTCCTTGACCGTACAACAAGCTCTTTGATTTTATAAAGCTGCATAATTGTTTCATCAGTCATTGCTTCTCCGAACCAGTCATCTTCTTTATTCCCGCTCAGATTTTCAAAAGGCAGTACAGCTACAGATTTTTCAACATGCCCGGTAGATTTACACAATTTTGGAATGAATACGATTCCCAGAACAATCAAAATCAGTAGCAAAACAGATTCAGCAACAGTTCTTATTTTTGAACTCACAGGTTTTAAAGGTTCTGGTATAACAGTTACTTCCGATATATCGGCAACCTGACGACCGGGATTTTTTATTGCAGCAATAATCTCCTTAATGGCATTAGCCACCTTGTTTATCTGGTCGCGATAGAATGTTTTGTTGATATTATCCTGCGGATGATCCTCATGTGCTCTTAATGGTCTGTTAACTCCGGCCGATTTATAAATAAATTCTATGCTTCTTAGAACTCCTCCCAGTTCATTTTCAAGAAGAGTCTTATCATCCGGATCGAGATCATGTATTTTTATTGGAAGTATTCGGCTTGCTACATTACCACTTGCAAGTTTTATATCTCTTCCAAATTGATCTTCCTTTGCCATTTTATTGAAGGCACAGAATTCGTACTGCCAGGCATAACATTTTGAATCACAGTATGTTTGAGAGATAATGGGAATGAAGATCAGACATTTCAATTTGCCTTCCAGACTTTTATCAACACTATGCGTTTCAAGCAAACCATCCTGCGGATTCTCATCAAAATAAATCGAGATGTCTTCCTTGAAGGTTGATTCTATTTCAGTTTTCAGAGCTTCAACGAATTCACTCACCCATCTGTCGCCTTTATTATCTTTCTGGCGATAGCTG
>JAPLEC010000221.1 GCA_026391515.1 Bacteroidia bacterium
ACAACTATTTAAAAATCACCTCGGTAGCGATACTGAAGTTTTCTTTGTCTTTACAGGAACAGCTGCTAATGTTCTGGGCATCAGTGGTATTACACGCTCCTGGAATTCTATTATAACTGCGGAAACGGCTCATCTTGAACAGGATGAATGCGGTGCTCCTGAAAAATTCACAGGCTGTAAAGTCCTGACAGTTGAAACACCCAATGGCAAAATTACCATTGAATTGATTGAGAAACACATGCATGGCTTTGACTTTGAACACCATGCTCAACCTAAAGTAATTTCAATCACTCAATCTACTGAAATGGGTACAGTCTATTCAGTCCCTGAAATAAAGAAAATAGCTGATTTTGCTCATGCCAAAGGATTGCTTCTTCACATGGATGGAGCCAGGCTGGCTAATGCAGCGGTCTCTCTTGGAATCCCATTTAAAGAATTTACCACTGATGCTGGAGTTGATGTACTCTCTTTTGGTGGAACCAAAAACGGTATGATGCTGGGAGAAGCGATTTGTTTTCTCAAGCCTGGTCTTGCTGTTGATTTCAAATATATAAGGAAACAGGGAATGCAGCTCGCTTCTAAAATGAGGTTCATCTCAGCTCAGTTTATTGCGTATTTCCGTGACGATCTCTGGAAAAAGTGCGCTTCTCATTCGAATGCAATGGCAGGCATTCTTGCCAATAGAATTATGGAAATTAAAGGCCTTAAGATAACCCAGCCGGTACAGTCGAATGGAGTATTTGTTATTATACCACACGAGGTTGCAGAAAAAGTCATGCAGCAATATTTCTTTTATCCCTGGGACGAAAAGAAATCTGAGTACCGGCTTATGACCAGCTGGGATACTACTGAGGAGGATATTGAGGAGTTTGTAAAACTGCTGGAGAAGGAATTGCAATAAGGACATGCCATGGCATGTCCCTGTCACAAAAAAGGGGCTCTAGTAGAAGCCCCTTTCTGAACAATCAATAAAATGATCTTACTTAAGAGTGAAGTTAATTGGCACCATGTACCAGACAGGAACCGGCTTACCGCCCTGTTTACCAGGCTTAAACAGTGGAAGTGAATTAACAACTCGCAGTGCTTCGGCATTAAGTGCATCATCAACACCTTTCAAAATAGTTGCCTGATTCACTGATCCTTTGGAAGTTACACAAAATCTTACGACAACTTTACCCTGAATATTGTTTTCTTTGGCAACTTCAGGATATTGTGTATGTTCAAAAATATATTTCAGCAGCTCAACTTCTCCGCCCGGATACATTGGCATCTCTTCAACAACAATGAATGGTTCCGGTTCGGCTTCTTCTTCTTTGACTTCTTCTTTAACCTGTTCAACAACTTCAAGGTTAACGTCTTGGTCCTTAACTTCAACCTGTGCCTGGTCAGCTGTCATTAGCTGAGTATTTTCTTCAGGTTTAACTGAGTCAACAACAACCGGTGGGACATATTTAGCCTGTTGTATCATTTCAGCTGGAGGCGGAGGTGGTGGAGGCGGGGGTGCAACCAGTTCATTCGGATTTTCGATGTTCTGCATCTGGATTTCTACCTGTGTTTCAGAACGTTTTTTGCCCTCTCCAGCTTTTGCACTAAGATAAGGTGCAACAACTAGTGTAATTATGATAAAAAGTCCTATCAGTAAGGCAATGAGCACATTACGGTTATATTTCTTCCTAAGATTGTATGCTCCATACTCCTTATTCCTGGTCTCAAAAACGATATCCTCAAAGCCAGGAGCTTTTATCTTTTCGTTTGTCATCTTCTTTTGGTTTTACAGATTAATTGGTTGAAGTTGCAGGAGCGGATGCTATTGCTGTTTCCACCATCTTTTCTTCATACCATGCGATATCAACAAACATATAAATGGCAATCCCACAGATATTCATCTCATCGAGTATATCCACAAAATTGCCGTAATTGGCTTTCTTATAAGCTTTTATAAGCACAATTGGACCTGTAGCATCATCCGACTTAATCTTGCTGATAATGTTATGCAGAGAATCCTGACTTACAACTAATTCACCTCTGGTTACTAGATCATTTTTTGCAGCAATACTTTTAGCCAGGGTTGCATTTCGTTCAAGAAGCAACTTTCGGATGCTATTAACGCTATCTTGGCTAAAGTTTGTCTCGAACAGAGGTGGCAGATTATTAAATTCCTCTGGTTTAACATTTCCAGGGTACCAGAATAATCTGTTATTGGGACCAAGTACAATATTTAATGTACGGCTGGCTGAAATCCTTGGTGCCTCCTGTTTCGTCGGATCTTTAACTTTCTCAGGAAGAATAATATCCATGACCTTAGCTTTGGCGAAAGCAGTAGTGAGCATAAAGAATGTGATTAGCAGACACATAAGGTCAACCATCGGTGTCATATCAATATGCGGAGCATGTTTCTTTGCTTTCTTCTTTCCGCCTTTGCCCTTTTCCTCAACAATTATTTCTGCCATATCACTTTTGTATTTCTTCTACGTTTATTTTAGTTGCTTCAAGGCTGGTTATCAGAGCAAACCTGTTTACGTTTTTATCCTGAAGAATATCCAACACTTTTTTAACAGTAGGGAAACTGGTTTTTGAATCTCCTTTAATACATGCCTGGATATTAGGATTCACCTGACGTGCACATAGCACCCACATAGCGAGCTGATTATCAGTTGAATCAAGCGGAATTCCTACCTGATAAGGATCTCGCTCTTTTGAGGTTTTCTTGGACAAGAACTCCTTAATCTTCATAACTGGAACGCCAAATGATGAAGGATACTTCTCAAATTCCCTGCGCTCAACATCGGTAAATTCGATGGAGTATCTTTTTCCCATTTCATCAAGAATCTTGGGTCTGTACTTAAGCAGAGTATCAGGTCCGTTATCAAAGTTAATAAAGACTTTGTCATCCTCTGAAAGGAGGAAAGTCATTGTATTAAAATCAGGTGTAGGTTTTTCTGATATTGAAAAAGGCGTATCGACAATAGCCGGTTCAGGCTGTCTCATTGTTGTGGTTAACATAAGGAATGTCAGAATCACACAGAATGTGTCAACCATCGGCGTCATGTCGATTCGGGGCGACTTGGTTGGTAATTTAATCTTTGGCATTATAGTTTTCTATTAAAGATTTAGACCAAAAGATAAATTTATAATTAGTTGGACTTCAAAGAAGCTGCAAAATTCTGTGTCAGACTGAAACCTGCTTCATCAATTTTATAAGTATATGAATCAATTGTAGATGAGAAGAAATTGAATGCAATAATTGATAAGGTAGATCCTGTGATACCGAATGCTGTATTAACAAGAGCTTCAGAAATACCAGTTGCAAGTGCAAGAGCATCAGGGGCACCTGATTGTGCAAGAGCTGCGAATGCTTTGATCATACCTAATACTGTTCCGATAAGACCGATAAGCACACAAATTGATGCAAGAGTCGAGAAGATAACCATATTCTTTGAAAGCATCGGAAGCTCAAGAGCTGTAGCCTCTTCAAATGCTTT